>CALDMA010000047.1 GCA_937915075.1 uncultured Oscillospiraceae bacterium | reverse complement strand
GGAGGCGCCTCGAAGGTCTCCGCGCGGGAGCAGTCGATCTCAAAGCCGGTATTCTCCTGAATGATCTCGGGCGTGACGCCGGGGAACATATAGGCGCAGTACATACGCTTGGTCTCGTCGTCGAACTTCATGATGCCGAGGTCGGTGACGACCATCTGAGGACCGCGGTTGCCGGGCAGGCCCGCGCGCTCACGGCCGCCGGGGCCGTCCATCCAGCCGCAGGAGGTGATGTAGTCGACGTGGTCGATGAAGCGGCGCTTCTGGTGCTGCATCATGATGATGGTGTTGCAGTAGGTGGCGATGCCGTTCGCGCCGCCGGAGCCGGTGAAGCGCGTGGTGGGCTGGAGATAATCGCCCTTGCCGAAAATACAGGTGGAGTTCACGTTGCCGTAGGGGTCGATCTGCGCGCCGCCGATGAAGGCGACGAGACGATCCTCGTCGTGCAGCCACTCGTTGGCCTCAAAGCCGACGAAGCGGATGTTGGGCCACTGCACGGCGCAGTGCGCCATGAAGCGGTTGTCGCCGACGGAGCGGGGGACCTCAACGGGATCGCAGTCCATCAGGCCGGACTCGACGATGGGGTGGCAGCTCGGGCAGATCGCGCGCTTGGCGAGGGAGGCGCCGATGAGCGGCAGGCCGGTGCCGACGATGACGATCTGGTTTTCCTTGATGCTCTTGGCGATGGCATAAGCCTGCATCTCCTGCTTGGTATACTTCGTATAATCAGACATTTCAATACCCCTCCTAACTTAGTGCGTCGTGGAATAGCCGAGGTGCGGCTCGTTCTTCAGGCGCATCAGGCGGCTGCCGCCGATCTTGTCGAGCAGCTCGGCCTGGTCCTTGCAGCCGTAGACCCACTTGTTCAGATAATCCTCGAAGGTCTCGGGGATCAGCTCGCCCGCGGCAGCGGCCTTGGCGGCCTTCTCGGCAGCCTCGGCGGCCAGCTTGAGCTTCTCGTCGGCGGGCGCCTTCTCGAGCGCCTTGACGGCCTTGGCGGCAGCCTTGGCGAGCTGCTCGACGGCGTCGGCCTTGTCCTGATACTTGGAGGCCTTGTCGTACTCCTTCAGGGCGGCGTCGTCATCGTCGTAATAATCATAGCACTGGGCGGGCCATGCGCCGTAGGGCGCCTTCACGACGGCCTGCACGCACTCGCCGAAGATGCGGGTCTTGGTGGGGTCGCGGCGGATGTACTCGTTGGAGACGATCTCCTCGCAGGTGACGATGGTCTTGCGCGCGGCGACCGCGATGTCGATGTCGTGGAACTCATCGCCGCAGATGATGCAGGTGCCGTCGGGGCTGGCCTGCTGAACGTGGATGAGCGCGGTGTCGATCTTGGGAACGGGAACGGCGACGACCTTCTGGCCGGGGACCATGGGATTCTCGATCTCAACGCACTTGAGGTCTTCCATCTTGGGCATGGCCTTGCGCTTTTCCTCGCTGATGCCCCAATACTTCATCAGGCCGCTGCCCTGCATCAGGCGCACCGGCAGGAACGGAAGGCCGAGGGAAGAAGCGTGCAGCATGAGCATCAGCACGTCCTGCGAGTAATCCTCGTAGGTCAGCTGGCCCTTTTCGATGGCGGCACGGAAGCGGCGGGAAACGTTGGTGTAGCCGGAGTTCGCGGTGTAGCAGTTGATGTACGCCGCCACGCGGCCCTCGCCGATGAGCATATCGACCTCGCCGCCGCCGGGGCCGGCGTAGACGATGAAGTCCTTCTGACCCTGGCGCAGGATCTCGGAGACCGCCGCATAGGGCTTGCGGTTGGTGGTGAAGCCGCCGGTGGCGAGTACGTCGCCGTTTTCAACGTACTTTGCAACGGCATCGTGCAGTGACATGACCTTATTCAAGATAAAACCCTCCCTGTTTTTATTGGTTACGGTATCTTATTGCCAATGGGCCCCTGTTTGCATGAAACCTTTCAAAATCAGCCGACAGGTGCTCATACAGGCTTCATTGTAGATTATAGAGGAAAGCGTCCATTTAATCAATGAAAAAAGCAAAGAAAATCAAAAAAAAGTAGCCAAAATTTTTTCGCCTTTTTTGTCGTATTCGCGAATTGCTTTCGACACGCTTCCGTGCTCTTCCCCATCCTTTTTGCAGGAAAACTTGCACTTGTGAACTTTTTAACAGCATCTTTATGTCCTTTTTCGTCCATTTTCCCATGCTCGGGTGTTGCGCCGGCGTAAAAAAGCTGTTATCATGCCCATAGCTTCTGCCGCAAATTTCCGTATCATACCAAGGAGGCATCCCTTATGGAGCTTTTTGACTTCGGCATCCCCGCGCTGGACAAGGCACTCAACCTCACCGCGACCGTCCTTTTTCTGCTGGCGCTCGGTATGCTGCTCATCCGCGTCATCCTGCGCCTGTGCGACCGTGTGTTTGACCGCTCCGAGCGTCTTGCACCCTTCCGCACCTACCTGCGCTCGACACTGCGCGCCGTGCTCTACATTCTCCTCGCGCTCGCCATTCTCGGCTCGATCGGCGTGGAGATCACCTCGTTCGTCGCCCTGCTGAGCGTCGCCGGTCTCGCCGTGTCGCTCTCGCTGCAAAATACGCTCTCCAACGTCGCCGGCGGCGTCATGCTGCTCATCTCCAAGCCCTTCACCGTCGGCGACTACGTCTCCTGCGACGGCATCGAGGGCGCCGTCCGCGCCGTCGACCTCGCCTACACCACCTTCACCACCGTGGACAACAAGGAGATCTTCGTCCCCAACAGCCAGATCGTCGCCGCCAAGGTCGTCAACTACAATGCCCTCGGCCGCCGTCGCGTCGACCTGACCTACACCGCCTCCTACGACGCGCCGACCGAGACCGTCCGCGCCGCGATCCTGGAGGCCGTCGCCGCCTTCCCGCAGGCGGCAAACGAGCCCGCGCCCACGGTCGTCCTCAGCGAATACGGTGCGAGCAGCATCTCCTACCTCGTCAGGCTCTGGGTCCACGCCGCCGACTACTGGACGGTCTATTACGGCATGAACGAAAAGGTCCGCGAGACCTTTTCCGCCCACGGCGTTGAGATGACCTACGACCATCTCAATGTCCACATGATCAAGGACTGAATTCAAAATAAAAAAGGGAGAGGCAAGCCAATGATATGCTCCCCCTATGGGAGACAGTGAAATAAAGCACTGTTTCCATAGGGG
>CALDMA010000046.1 GCA_937915075.1 uncultured Oscillospiraceae bacterium | reverse complement strand
GCACCGACAGCGACATGGCAGGTATCAAGAACTGGTTCAACGAGTGGTATGCCAAAGATACCAGCCGTAAAATCCGTGCCGTCAACAAGGCAAAGGGTGAGCGTGGAGAACGCTTGACCACCAACGTTCCCTACGGCTATAAGCGTGACTCTGACGATCCTAAGAAATGGGTGATTGACGAGGAAGCGGCACAGATCGTGAAGCGGATCTTTGCGCTCTGCATGGAGGGAAAAGGGCCGAGCCAGATCGCCGCCTTGCTGGAAAAGGAAAAGGTGCTGAACCCCACCGCCTACAAACAGCGGGAGGGCAGAAAAACACCGCATCAGACTCCAGAGAACGAGTATCGCTGGCACGAAAGCACCGTTGCTTACATCCTCGAATACATGGAGTACACAGGCTGCACGGTCAATTTCAAGACCTATACCAACTCCATCTGGGACAAGAAGCAGCGGGAAAATCCAATGGAGAACCGTAAGATTTTCTATAACACCCACCCGGCAATCATCTCTCTGGAAGTCTTTGATAAGGTGCAGGAGATCAGGCAGCAGCGGCACCGCAGAACAGCGACGGGAAAGAGCAATATGTTCTCCGGCTTGGTATTCTGCAACGACTGCAAGCAGAAGCTCTACTACTCTACCACCAGCTATTTTGAAAAGCGGCAGGACTTCTTCATCTGCTCCACCCATCGTGCCAACAAGGACAAGTGCAGCGGACATTATATCCGTGCCGTTGTGCTGGAACAGATCGTCTGGAAGCACATTCAGGAGGTCATATCGGTAGTCACTCGCTACGAGGCTTATTTCCGCTCCGAGATGGAGCAAAAGCTCCGTATGCAGAGCGAGGAATCGCTACGGCTGCATCAGAAGCGGTTGGCGCAGGCTGAGAAGCGGATCGGAGAGCTTGACCGTCTTTTCATCCGCATTTACGAGGACAATGTAGCCGGTCGGCTGGACGATGAGCGCTTTGCGATGATGAGCAAGAACTACACCGAGGAACAGAAAGACCTCAAAGCCGAGGTCAAGGGTCTGCAACAGCAAATCCATGAACAGGAACAACAGGCAGAGAATATAGAGCAGTTTGTTCAGCGGGTAAAGAGGAACAGCACCCTCACGGAGCTGACCCCCTATGCCCTCAGAGAGCTTGTCAAGGCGGTCTATGTAGATGCACCTGACAAGTCCAGCGGCAAGCGCAAGCAGAAGGTACATATCGAGTACGACCTTGTGGGCTACATTCCCGTGGATGAGCTGCTAAAAGCGGAACAGGCATGACCGAGATCATGCCTGTTCCAAGAAAATTAAATTTTACTGTCTTACCAGCAGGGAGCCTTGCCTGTCCTTTTTTCTGTGTTCTTTCGGAAATTAGGCTTTTCAAGCGGGAAGATGTGTGGTAAAATACTCCTGTTGACAAAGTTTTAACAAGACCCCTTTACCATATTCATTCAGGAGGAGACCAACGATGAACGTTCAGGAACTCTATCAGAAGAAGCTGACCACCGCCGCCGAGGCAGTCAAGGCCGTCAAAAGCGGCGACTGGGTCGATTACGGCTGGTGTACGAACCATCCCTACACGCTCGACAAGGCGCTTGCCGCCCGTCAGGGCGAGCTGCGCGACGTCAAGGTCCGCGGCGGCGTGACGATGTGGATGCCCGAGATCTGCAAGGCGGAGGACGCCGGCGAGCACTTCACCTGGCATTCCTGGCACTGCAGCGGCATCGACCGCAAGATCATCGCCAAGGGCATGGGCTATTTCTCTCCCATGCGCTACAGCGAGCTGCCGCGCTTTTATCGCGACGGCAACGCCAAGGTGGACGTGGCGATGATCCAGGTCACGCCGATGGATAAGCACGGCAACTTCAGCTATGCGCTGGCCTGCTCGCATCTGGCGGATATGCTCGATAACGCCAAGACGGTCATTGTTGAGGTCAACGAGAATCTTCCGTGGGTCTATGGCCTGAACGGCTGCGAGATCAACATCGCCGACGTCGATATGGTCGTTGAGGGCGAGAACCCGCCCGTGGCGCAGCTCGGCGCGGGCGGCGCACCGACCGAGGTCGACACCGCGGTGGCGAACCTCGTCGTGCCGCAGATCCCGAACGGCGCCTGCCTGCAGCTTGGCATCGGCGGTATGCCGAACACCATCGGCTCGATGATCGCGCAGTCCGACCTCAAGGACCTGTCCGTTCACACCGAGATGTATGTGGACGGCTTTGTGGATATGGCGATGGTGGGCAAGATCACCGGCAAGCACAAGCAGCTCGACAAGGGACGCCAGGTCTTCGCGTTTGCCGCCGGTACGCAGAAGCTCTATGATTACATGGACCGCAACCCGGACGTCATGGGCGCGCCGGTCGATTACACGAACGATGTTCACGTCATCTCGCAGATCGACAACTTCATTTCCATCAACAACGCCATCGACTGCGACCTTTTTGGCCAGGTCAATGCCGAATCCGCCGGCATCAAGCACATCTCCGGCACAGGCGGTCAGCTTGACTTCGCCATGGGTGCATATCTTTCCAAGGGCGGCAAGAGCTTCATCTGCATGTCCTCGACCGTCACCGGCAAGGACGGCACGGTCAAGAGCCGCATAGTTCCCACGCTGACGCCCGGCTCCATCTGCACCGATCCGCGCTCCTGCACGCACTATATCGTCACCGAGTACGGCATGGTCAACCTCAAGGGCCTGTCCACCTGGGAACGCGCCGAGGCGCTGATCTCCGTGGCACATCCCGACTTCCGCGAGCAGCTCATCGCCGACGCGGAGAAGATGCACATCTGGCGCAGAAGCAACAAGTAAGCCTGTTGTTTGATACGAGAGGACGGTCCGAAAGGACCGTCCTTTTTCCTATCGTAAGTGCGGGATCAAGGTCAATTTTTGAGCAGGAGACAGAAAAAACTTGAAAAATATTCAGACTTGAGCTATACTATATACAGAGGAAAAGTGACCCTTTTGCGTTTTTTCTGTGTTGTGTGAATGAAATTTTTTGACAGGAGGCGGGCGTCATGTTCTGCGTAGGGGATAAGATTGTGCATCCAATGCACGGAGCCGGTGTAATCGAAAGCATTGTGGACGAGAAGATCGGCAGGGACCTTGTCCGGTTTTATGTGTTCCGGATGCCTGTCTCCGGCCTGACGCTCAAGATCCCGACGGCGAACAGCGAGATGATCGGGATTCGCGCGGTCTCGTCGGCGGAGACGATCGAGCGCGTGCTCGCGAAGATCCCGAAGCTGAGCGTGGACATGACGACGAACTGGAACCACCGCTACCGCGAGAATATGGAGCGCATCAAGAGCGGCGACCTGCTGGAGGTCGCGGGCGTGATCAAGGCGCTGGTGCACCGAGACGGCGAGCGCGGCCTTTCCACCGGTGAGCGCAAGATGCTGCACAACGCCAGACAGATCCTGCTTTCGGAGATCGTGCTGGCCGAGGATATAGAGTACGCCGACGCGGAGGCGCGTGTCAATGCGGCCATGATGGCGGAGGAGAGCGCATGAAAAAGCTGCTTGGGAGGCTGCTGGGCAAAGGCGTTTCCGCCGTTCGTCCGACCTGCACGGCGATCCTTGCCGCGGCGGGCAGCTCGCAGCGGATGGGCGGCGAAAATAAGCTCCTGCTGCCGCTGGACGGGGTGCCGGTGCTGGCGCACACGCTGCGCGCGGTCGACGCGGCGCAGAGCGTGGACGAGATCGTGATCGCGGCGCGGGAGGAGGACCTGCTGACCTATGCGGACCTCTGCAAGACCTACGGCATCCGTAAGCCGGTCAAGGTGGTCGTAGGCGGCGCGACAAGACAGGAATCCGTGCTGCGCGCGGCGCTGGAGGCGAGAGCCGACGCGAAGCTGCTTGCGGTCCAGGACGGAGCGCGTCCGCTCGTGACGCCGGAGCTGTTTGATGCCGTGGTGCTGCGCGCAGCGGTCTGCGCCGCCGCGGCGCCGGCTGTGCCGGTGCACGACACCATCAAGCTCGCGAGGGATCGCCGCGTGATAGAAACGCCGGATCGTTCCGCGCTTTTTGCCGTGCAGACACCGCAGGTTTTTGATGCCGGACTTCTGAAAGCAGCGCTGCAATCCGCGCTGACGGCTCGCGCGGCGCTGACGGACGATTGTTCTGCGGTAGAGCACCTTGGCAAGGCGGTCTACTTGACAGATGGCGACGAGGAAAACATCAAGATCACCACACCGCTCGACCTGATCGTCGCGGAGGCGATCCTGCGCCGACGGGAGGAACGGGAGGAAACGGAATGACTGGCCTGCGCATCGGACACGGCTATGACGTCCACCGCCTGACGGAGGGGCGAAAACTCATCCTCGGCGGCGTGGAGGTGCCGTATGAAAAGGGACTGCTCGGTCACAGCGACGCCGACGTGCTGACGCACGCGGTCATGGACGCTCTGCTCGGCGCGGCGGCGCTGGGCGATATCGGCAAGCTCTTTCCCGATACGGACGCGGCTTACGCCGGGATCTCGAGCATCCTGCTGCTCGAGCGCGTGGCGGAGCGGCTGCGCGAGGCGGGATATGCTGTCGTCAACCTTGACGCAACGGTTTTAGCGCAGGCTCCGAAGCTCGCGCCCTACCGTGAGCGGATGCGGGAAAATCTCGCCCGCGCGCTCGCGCTTGATGCTTTCTGCGTCAGCGTCAAGGCGACGACCGAGGAGGGGCTCGGCTTTACCGGAGAAGGACTTGGCATCGCGGCGCACGCGGTCGCGCTGCTTGAGAAAATAGGATAAAAAAGGACGGCTGAGCCGTCCTTTTTTCATACGTCTATGCCGCAGGCGTCCATCGCGGCGAAGAGCCGCGTGCGGTTTTCCTCGCTCATTTCGCACAGTGGCAGGCGGAGAATATCGCTGCACAGACCCATGCGCGCCATCGCGGTCTTGATCGGAATGGGATTGACCTCACAGAAGAGTGCCCGGATGAGTGGGGCGAGCCGAAGCTGCTCGCGTCCTGCCTCCAATATGCGGTCATCAAGGCACAGCTCCACCAGCCTGTGCATTTCACGCGGGATGATGTTTGCCGCGACGGAGATCACGCCCGCGCCGCCAAGCGCGCAGACGGCGGCGGTGTCCTCGTCGTTGCCTGACCAGATGGAGAAGTCATCGCCGCAGAGATTAAGAGTCTCTTGGATCAGGGCGAAGCCGCCGGAGGCCTCCTTAACGCCGACGATGTTCGGGTGCTGCGCGAGCGTGGCGTAGGTCTCGGCGGTGCAGCTCACGCCGGTGCGGGAGGGGACGTTGTAGACGATGAGCGGGCGGTCGACAGCGTCGGCGACGGCGGTGAAGTGGCGCACGAGCCCGCGCTGCGTCGCCTTGTTGTAGTAGGGCGTGACGACCAGAACGCCGTCCGCGCCCGCTGCACAGGCCTCGCGTGAGAGCGCGGCGGCGGAGGCGGTGTTGTTCGAGCCGGTGCCGACGATGGCGGGGATGCGGCCGTTTACCTGCCGGACGGACCGCTCGATGATCTCGGCGCGTTCGGCATAGGTCAGCGTCGCGCCCTCACCGGTCGTCGCGCAGAGGATGAGCGCGTCGGTGCCGGAGGCGATATGCCATTCGATCAGCCGCTCGAGGGCGGGGAAGTCGACGCCGTCGGGCGTCATTGGCGTCACGAGCGCGACGCCGGAGCCGCGGAATAAGGGTTGGGACATGATGGAAGCTCCTCTCTTTTTTTGATAGCAGCGTGGAAAATATTGCCGGGAGAAAAAGAACGGTTTTCCTTGAATCCTTGCGCATTTTATCCTATAATGTAGAAACGCAGGGAAATGCGGCCAATGGAGGACCCCTATGAAACGATTCCGGAACACGATCATCTTGAGCTTGCTGCTTGCGCTCACGCTGTGCGTCGGCGCGCAGGCCACAGAGAATACTATGCTCAAGGTCGGCTTAAAATACGGCTCAGACGCTCTTTTTACGGCGCGGCTGCAAAACTACAACGATACGCTCAGCGGCTCCGGTTACGAGTTCGGCTATTACGACGCCGACCGCAGCTTCGTCCCGCTCGCCGTGACGGACGAGCAGAAGATCACCGTTACGGTGGACAGCAACGCCTACGTTTCCGGCGGCGTGTGCTATGAGACGCGGCCGACGAATTACTCCACCATCCTCGGCGCCTACCACATCGAGCTGCTCACGGCGTTCGGCAGCTATGAGGAGGCGCTTGCGGTGGCGCAGAGCTACCCGAAGGGCTTCGTCGCCTACATCGACGGGGAGTATCGTGTGCGCGTCGGCAACCACGCGAGCTATGATGAGTCCGCGCGCGTGCTGTCGGAAACGGATGTGCTGGCCTACGGCGCGCAGATCGTAACGCCGAGCAGCACCGGCGTGGTCGTGTCGGTCACGGATACGGACACCGTTCTTTTTGAGTTCGACTGCTCGGGCCTCCGCAGCCTCGGTGTCCGTCCACGCTCGGTGAGCGGGGAGAAGACGGTGACATGGTTCTCCGGCTATCGCTATTACGGCGGCTTTGAATACCAGCGCACGACCGGCGGCTACATCAGCGTCATCAATGTGCTGGACATCGAAGATTACGTCAAGTGCGTCATTGCGGCGGAAATGTCGAACGACTGGCCGCTCGAGGCGCTCAAGGCGCAGACAGTCTGCGCGCGCACCTATGCTGCCGCTCAGACACGCCACCGCAGCGCGGGCTTTGACGTCTGCTCGACCGTGGACTGTCAGGCGTATCGCGGCGCGGCGCTCTCCAATGAGCGCTCCGACGCGGCGGCGGAGGAGACACGCGGCGTCTATCTCTACTACAACGGCGAGCTGGTGACCAATGCGGTCTACTACTCCTGCAACGGCGGCGCGAGCGAGAGCTGCAAGAACGTCTGGGGCAGCGAGGTGCCATATCTGCAGGGCAAGCTCGACCCTTACGAGGCGAGCGTCGCGTGGCGCTTCTCCCGCTACTACTGGTCGTTCACCGCGACCGGCGACGAGCTGCGCGAGGTGCTCAGGTCCGAGGCCGATACCGACATCGGGCAGGTGCAGAACGTCTATGTGTCCGAGTACAGCGACACGGGCAACGTCATTGCCATCACCTTTGAGGGGACCAGAGGCAGCTACACCGCGCGGCGCGAGAAGTGCCGCACGCTCCTCAACGGCGTGTATGACCACATCAACGTGCGCAGTATGCGTTACACCGTTACCGGCGGCGACGCGAGCACCTACTATGTCAACGACGCGCAGAGCTCGGTGACCGGCACGGGCGGGCTGTATGTGATCGACGGCGACGGCACGGTCGCACCGAACAATGCCGGCGCGAAGGATACCTACGTCATCACCGCAGGCGGCGTGCAGTCGCTCGAGCGCGAGAGCGTGAACACAAGCAATACCTTCACCTTCTCCGGCTCGGGCTGGGGCCACAACGTCGGCATGAGCCAGTGGGGCGCGTTTGCCATGGCGGAGCAGGGCTATACCTACCGCGACATTCTGAATTTCTATTACACGGGCATCACGCTGAGCTGATGCGGAAAGAAGCAAGATGAAAACAAGTGATTTTTACTACGACCTCCCGCCGGAGCTGATCGCGCAGACGCCGCTGGAAAAACGCGACGAGTCGCGTCTGCTGTGTCTCGATAAGGCGACGGGGGAGTGGTCGCACCATCATTTTTACGAGCTGCCGGACTTTCTGCGGCCCGGCGACTGCCTGATCCTGAATAACTCCCGCGTTCTGCCGGCGCGATTGCTGGGACGCCGCCTGCCCGGCGGCGGAGCCTGTGAGGTACTGCTGCTGCAGGACAAGGGTGATAAGGTGTGGGAGTGCCTTGTGCGTCCGGGCAAGCACCTGCGCGAGGGCGCGCGGGTGAGCTTCGGCGACGGCGAGCTGACGGCGGAGATCGCCGAGGTCCTGCCGGACGGCAACCGCCTGGTGCGCTTCGACTACGAGGGCATCTTCCTTGAAGTGCTCGAGCGGCTTGGCAAAATGCCGCTGCCGCCTTACATCAAGGAGGAGCTGCAGGATCAGGAGCGCTACCAGACCGTCTACTCCAAGGTCAACGGCTCGGCGGCGGCCCCCACGGCGGGACTGCACTTCACGCCGGAGCTTCTGGAGAGGATCGCCGCCAAGGGCGTCGGCGTCGGCTATGTGACGCTGCACGTTGGCCTCGGCACGTTCCGCCCGGTCAAGGAGGATGAGATCGAGCGGCACGATATGCACAGCGAATACTGCACCATTCCGCAGGAGACGGCGGACCTGATCAACCGTACGAAGGCGAACGGCGGGCGTGTGATCTGTGTCGGCACGACCTCCTGCCGCACCATTGAAAGCTGGGCGGGGGAGGACGGCACGATGACCGCGACCGGCGGCTGGACGAATATTTACATCTATCCGGGCTACCGCTTCAAGGTGATGGATGCACTCGTCACGAATTTCCACCTGCCGGAGTCCACGCTCATCATGCTGGTGAGTGCGCTCGCGGGGCGCGAGCACGTTCTTGCCGCCTATGAGGAGGCAGTGCGCGAACGCTACCGCTTCTTCAGCTTCGGCGATGCGATGTTCATTTCGTGATTTTGCATAAAATTCATTATTATAAAAGATTTAAATTATGAAATAATGCTAATCGGTAAGTGAGGAATACCATTCGGTAACATCGGTTGACCAATGTTGATAAAACAAATATCGGAAGTTGGCATCGGCATAACTTTTTTGTTCAAGGAACGCGTACATTGTTGACTTAAAAAAATAATATGGCATAATAGAATTACCGGAGCAATGATAGTACGATTTTGGATCTGGAAAAAAGCGAGGAGAAAATCATGCCGGACCTTTGCAGATTTTATAACATTGTTATCAAGATGATTTTCAGCGACACTGACAAGCACCACAAGCCGCACTTTCATGTTTATTACAACGAGTATGAGGCATCCGTTGGCGTGGACGGTGAATTGATTGCAGGCAGCCTTCCTGTCAAACAGTTGAAGCTGGTGCAGGCTTGGGCTGCTATCCACGAGGATGAACTCTACGCAGCCTGGAACAAAGCAGTACAAAATATCCCGTTCGGCAAAATCGAACCGCTGAGATAAGGAGGAACGCTTATGTATATTTCTAACGGAATTGCGTATGCAGGGGAGCAGGAGCCAGTCATCAAGGTCTGTGGCGTTCGTCCGCTGGCTGGTCACAAGCTATGGCTTCGATTTACAACTGGTGAAGCAAAAGTTTTTGATTTTACGCCTTTGCTGAAAGATGCGGGTTTTGCGCCGCTGGTCGATGAACACACCTTTGCAGGCGTCTATATTGATTATGGCGTGACTGTTTGGAATGACGGCGACATTGACATTGCGCCGGAATATCTATATCAGCATTCAAAAGCGGCGGAAGGCATCGCCTGACGGCAAGTGATTTCAACCGGAAGTACGGCGGCCATAGCTGCCGTACTTCGCTATGAAAGGGAGTAGGATCATGTGCAATTTATTCACTTTCCCGACTCCCGTACATATCGGCGAGGCGATGTTTATTTCCTGATGCATACGAATCGTATATGCACTGCATATACGATTCGATATTCTGTATATACAAAATGTGAGGAACAAGCTATGTTCAAGGTTATAAAATACGAGGGCAAGGCCCGGCGCGGCAAATTCCAATGCGCGCACGGCGGCGAGGTGCAGACGCCGGTATTCATGAACGTCGGCACGCAGGCGGCCATCAAAGGCGGCGTGAGCGCGCTGGATCTCAAGGAGCTCGGCTGCCAGATTGAGCTGTCCAACACCTACCATCTTCATCTCCGCCCGGGCGACGATGTGGTGCGCCAAATGGGCGGACTGCACAAATTCATGCACTGGGACGGTCCGATCCTGACGGACTCCGGCGGCTTCCAGGTGTTCTCTCTTGCGGGGCTGCGCAAGATCAAGGAGGAAGGCGTCACCTTCGCCTCTCACCTTGACGGCCATCGCATCTTCATGGGACCGGAGGAGAGTATGCGCATCCAGTCCAACCTCGGCAGCGACATTGCGATGGCCTTCGACGAGTGCGTGGAGAATCCGGCGCCCTACAAGTACGCGAAGGACTCCTGCGAGCGCACGCTGCGCTGGCTGGAGCGCTGCAAGACGGAGCATGACAAGCTGAACTCCTTGCCGGATACCGTCAACCCGGGACAGATGCTTTTCGGCATCAATCAGGGCGCGACCTTCGAGGACCTGCGCATCTGGCACATGAAGGAGATCGCGAAGCTTGACTGCGACGGCTACGCCATCGGCGGCCTTGCGGTCGGCGAGCCGACGCAGGTGATGTACGACATCATCGACGCGGTTGAGCCCTATATGCCGCAGGACAAGCCACGCTACCTGATGGGCGTCGGCACGCCGTCGAACATCATTGAGGGCGTGGCGCGCGGCGTGGACTTCTTCGACTGTGTGATGCCGGCGCGCAATGCGCGTCACGGCAAGCTCTTTACATGGGGCGGCGCGATCAACCTGAAAAACGAGAAATATAAGCTCGATGAGCGCCCGATCGACGAGCGCTGCGACTGCCCGACCTGCCGGAATTTCTCACGCGCCTATCTGCGCCACCTCTTCAAGGCGGACGAGATGCTGGCACTGCGCCTTGCGGTGATGCACAATCTTTATTTCTACAACAAGCTCACGGAGCGCATCCGCGATGCGCTGGACGCCGGTGAGTTTGCGGCCTTCCGTGCGGAATACAGTGAAAAGCTTTCGGAAAGAGCGTAATTTGCCGCAGAAAACTCTTGCACATTAGGATGGATTCGGCTATAATGACAGCAATGCTGTTATGGCGGAACCTTAAAAACGAAAGGAACTTTATCAATTATGGAATCCCTTCTTCTCATGGTCGCGATGATCGCGGTCTTCTATTTCCTCATCATTCGCCCGGAAAACAAGCGCAAAAAGCAGGCGGAGCAGATGCGCAGCAGCCTGAAAAAGGGCGACCGCGTCACTACCATCGGCGGTATGGTCGGCAAGATCGTGCAGGTCAACGACTCCACCATCGTCTTTGAGACGAGCGAGGACCGCGTCCGCATCGAGGTGACCAAGTGGGCGGTGCAGTCTACCGGTGCGATGGAGCAGGCCGCCGCGCAGAAGAACGGCAAGAAGGCTGATAAGGCGGAAGAAAAGGCGGAAGAAAAGGCGGAGGAGACTCCTGCTGTCGAGGAAAAGACTGAGACGGTCGAAGCGGCTCCTGCTGCGGAAGAAAAGCCCTCCTACGATCCCGAGATCAAGTAAATTCTATCCTGACGCGAAAGCGCCGGCCGTTTGGCCGGCGCTTTTTTGCGCACTTTTTTTGGAGGCTTGGATATAAAATGCGGCTCTGCAGCATACGCTCTCTTGAACGACTGGGACGGGGAGGGCTATAGCATGGAGAAGGAGAAACGGCTGCCGTTGAGACCGATCGCGCTCAGCTTGGCGACAGCGATGGGTGTGTATCTGGCACTGCTGACGCTTGCGGCCTATCTGACGGTGAGCGGCAGGCTGGATGAAGCGCGAGTGGGGCAAACGGTGTGGTCGTGCGCCTGCCTTGCGGCCTTCGGCGGTGCAATGATGGCGTCACGGGGAAAACGAGGAGCGGTGCTGCCGCTGCTTGGCGCTGCGGCGTTTTGGGTGTGCGTGTCGCTGGTCGGACTGCTCGCGTCGGATGTGCCGGACTTGAACGGGATGCTGAAGCTGCTCACAGCGTCTGCATTCGGCGGGCTGCTTGCGGTAGGGCTTGTGCGGCAGAGGAAGGGGAAACGAGCAAAGCGACATAAAACGCATCGTTCCCGACGGTAAACATAAAGATCGAAAAATGGCATATTCCGCGCAGCATGAACGGTTTGCACAAATATGGCTCAGGTGGGGAATGGGGATACCTTAAAGGGCGGTTTCCAGATTTGGTGAACAGTGCTTTTTCACGATACCATATCTTGTTCCGAAAGAGTACAGTCTACAAAGTTTACATAATAGTGTTTACATAACATTTTGACATAATTGACAAAATTCGGGAAATTGAGGAAATCCGCTTGCGAAACGGGGACAAATAGCCTATATTTATAAGTGCTTTCGCTCCCTCGCTTTTTGCGCCCTGCGAATTTCCTCGGCGGAAAACAGTGAGGGATTTACATTGAAGCAAAGACGAACGGCGGCGCGTCTGCGATGCGTCAGTCTGCGAAAAATACCGCTTTCCATGCTGGCGCTTGCCGCTTTTTTTCTTCTCGGCGCGGTCCTCGGCGGCATGGTCGCCGCGCGCGGCGCGGCGGCAATGGGCGGCGAGCTGAGCCGGTATCTTGAGGGCTACCTCGCCCTGCGCATCGAGGGCGCGCCCTCCTCCGAGGCGGTCTGGCGGACGATGGTCTGCTTTTTCCGCGCGAGCGCGGCGGTGTTCCTGCTGGGCTTCGCCTCCATCGGTGTGGCGCTCATTCCGGCGGTGTGTGCCGCCCAGGGCTTCCTGTACGCCTATTCGCTTCTTTGCTTCGCCTCGGGTCTGGGGCAGGATGGATTTTTCCTGCTGCCCGTTCTCTTTGCGCTGCGGCTGATGCTTGTGCTTCCCTGTACGCTGCTGCTCGGCAGCGCCGCGTGGGAGACCTCGCGCGGCCTCGCGGCCTTATCGGTCGGCGGCGGAAAGCGGGCGAAGGGCGTGACCTACGGAAAGCGGTATTGGTCCCGTTTCGGGATCGCGTGTGTGTGTTTATTTTTTGGCGCGGCACTGAAGCTGTGGTTCATTCCACACATCCTGTCGCTTTTGCTGCGCTGATCTTACGGAAGGAGGTGTGCCGGATGGCGGCCGATTATCTGAAGCTCTATGAGGATTATCTGCGCGAGGAAAAGCACGCCTCCGAAAATACGCTCAGCTCGTATCTTCGCGACCTGCGTCAGTTTTCCGAACACCTTGCCGCCCAGCGGGTGACCGATCTGCGCAAGGTCAGGACCGCTGCCATCAGCGACTATGTTGCGTGGATGGGCGGCAAGGGAAAGTCTGCTGCGACGGTCACGCGTGCGCTGGCCTCCATCAAGTCCTTTTATGCCTTCCTTGCCGAGCGCGGCGAGATCAAGACCAATCCCGCCAAGGGCGTCGCCGCCCTCAAGGTCGAGCGCAAGTTCCCGGAGATCCTGACCGGCAAAGAGGTCGAGCTGTTTCTCGACCAGCCCCGGTGCGTGGATGCCAAGGGCTACCGCGATCACGCGATGCTCGAGTTGCTCTATGCCACCGGCATCCGCGTGAGCGAGCTCATCTCGCTCGACGAGAGCGACTGCAGTCTTTCCGCCGGCTTCATCCGCTGCGAGAGCAAGGGCAAGGAGCGCATCATCCCGCTCTACCCCGCTGCGGTCAAGGCGCTTTCGGATTACATCAAGGATGTCCGCCCGCAGCTGCTGGCCGATCCCGAGGAGACGGCGCTGTTCGTCAACATGAACGGCGAGCGCATGAGCCGTCAGG
>CALDMA010000045.1 GCA_937915075.1 uncultured Oscillospiraceae bacterium | reverse complement strand
CCTCTTTCGAGGTCTCCTTTTTCTTCTGCAAGCCCATAAGGGCAGTTTCCTTATCTCCCTGCACCGCGCGGCCCGACACACGCGGCCATGTGACCGAATGGGGTGCGCTTGCTTTTTTGCAGTCGCTGTGCTACACTGATAAACAGGAAATCATTCCCCTTTGCGGAATCTATTTTTCTTGGAAAGGACACCATATACTATGGATGTGAAAGAAATTCTCCGTCACGTTGACCATACGCTGCTCGCCCCCACCGCCACTTGGGAGGAGATCCGCCAGATCTGCGACGACGGCATCAAGTACGGCTGCGCGAGTGTCTGCATCCCGCAGACCTACGTCGCTCACGCCGCGCACTACATCGCCGAGCAGCAGCATTACGGCTTCGGTCAGCTTCCCGTGTGCACGGTCATCGGCTTCCCCAACGGCTACGTTCCCAGCGGCATCAAATGCATGGAGGCCGAGTCCGCCGTGGCAGACGGCGCGACCGAGATCGACATGGTCATCAACCTCGGCTGGGTCAAGGAGGGGCAGTACGACAAGATCCTGCAGGAGATCAACTCCGTGAAGATCTCCTGCCACGGCAACATTCTCAAGGTCATCATCGAGACCTGTATGCTTACGGACGAGGAAAAGATCAAGCTCTGCGAGGTCGTGTCCGACTCCGCGGCGGACTATATCAAGACCTCCACCGGCTTCGGCGGAGGCGGCGCGACGCGCGAGGACGTGGCCCTCATGGCGGCGCACATGACGAACGGCAAGAAGATCAAGGCCGCCGGCGGCATCGCCAATCTGCAGGACGCCGAGGACTTCCTCAAGCTCGGTGCGGACCGCCTCGGCACCAGCCGCATCGTCAAGGCCGTCAAGGCGATGGAGAAAGGAGAATAACCATGTCCACCCCTCATAACAATGCCCAAAACGGCGATTTCGCCAAGACCGTGCTCATGCCCGGCGATCCCCTCCGTGCGAAGTTCATCGCGGAGACCTTCCTGGAAAACCCGAAGCTCGTCAACAACGTCCGCGGCGTACAGGGCTATACCGGCGCCTATAAGGGCGTGCGCGTGAGCGTGATGGCGAGCGGCATGGGCATCCCGTCCATCGCCATCTACTCCAACGAGCTTTATACGCAGTACGGTGTGGAGAACATCATCCGCGTCGGCTCCGCGGGCGCGATGCGCGCGGATATGGAGCTCGGCAGCGTATGCGCCGGCATGGGCGCCTGCACCAATTCCGACTTTGCCAGCCAGTATGAGCTCGGCGGCACCTTCGCCCCCATCTGCGACTACGAGCTGCTTTCCGCCGCGGTGGAGAGCGCGAAGGAGCTGGGCGTGAAGATGCCGGTCGGCAACCTCTATTCCTCCGACACGTTCTACGATGCGGCGGGCCGCAACGCCCGCTTCGGCAAAATGGGCGTGATGGCGGTCGAGATGGAGGCTGCGGGGCTTTACTGCACCGCCGCCTATACCGGCAAGCGCGCGCTTGCCATCTGTTCCATCTCCGATAACCTCGTCACCGGCAAGGAGCTTTCCGCCGACGAGCGCCAGACCACCTTCACCAACATGATGAAGATCGCGCTCGAGGTCGCGGTCAAGATGGAGAACAAAGAATAAGGAGCGTTTTCCTCATGCGAGTCATTGACATTGAAAATATCACCGAGGCCATGCGCGACGATACGCGCTTTGTTCTGCGTTGTGAGGAGGTCTTTCACGACAAGATCAGCGCCGCCGCGGCGAGCATCCTGATGAACAAGAGCAAAAAGCCGCTCGTCTGCCTGACCGGCCCGAGCGGCAGCGGCAAGACCACCACCGCCATGCGCCTGAAGGCGTATCTGGAAAACCTCGGCGTAAAGGTGTGCCTGCTGAGCATGGATAATTTCTTCCTGCCGCTCGCCGACCGCCCGCCGGAGCTGACGGACTGGGAATCCCCCCTGTGCGTGAACCGCGATCTGCTCATCGACTGCATCCGCCGCCTGTCCGACGGCGAGGAGGTCGAGCTGCCCGTCTATGATTTCAAGAGCGGCGCCACCGGCAGCTGGTTCAAGATGCAGGGCGACCGCGACGCCGTCATCATCGCCGAGGGCATCCACATGCTCAACCCGCTGATCTTCGACCGCGTGCGCGATATGGCGACCGGCGTTTACGTCGCGCCCCGCACGCGCATCATCACCGCGCATGACAAGATCGTCCGCCCCGAGCAGCTGCGCGTGGCGCGCCGCATGATCCGCGACTATCAGGGCCGCGGACACTCCCTGCGCCAGACGGTCGAGCGCGCCGAGAGCGTGGACCGCGGAGAGCTGAACTATATCATGCCCAATAAGCCCAACGCGGGCATCCACATCGATACCTTCCACGACTACGAGCCGTGCATCCTCGCGCGCTATCTCAAGGAGATCCCCGAGTTCTACACTCAGCTTGACGACGCCTTCATCGACGAGCACGGGCTGACCGACCTCTTTGAGGTCGTCAACTCCGTCCCGCCGCTCAAGACCGATTATGTCCCGCGCGACTCCATCGTGCGTGAGTTCGTCGGCGGCAGCATTTTTCAATACTGAGCAAAGAGAGACCGCGAGCGCGGTCTCTCTTTGTGCGCCTTCACCATGAAGGATTTGTCAAAAATTCACACTTTTCAGCAAATATGACTTGCCCTTTTGAAAAAACCTTGCTATAATACGCTCGAAGTCATGTCCATGATATGATTTCAAAAAATTGTAAGGAAGGTTTGTACCATGAAGAAGTTCTTTGCTCTTCTTCTCTCCCTGGCTATGGTCCTTGCGCTCGTAGCCTGCGGTCAGAAGGAAACCACCACCCCCGACGATACCCAGACCCCCGACGACACCACGCCCGAGGTCGAGTACAAGGTCGCTATGATCACCGACTACGGTGACATCACCGACCAGTCCTTCAACCAGACCACCTATGAGGCCTGCAAGGCGTTTGCCGAGGACAACAGCATCGAGTTCAGCTACTTCAAGCCCGCCGGCGATAACACCGCCGACCGTGTCGCCATGATCGAAAAGGCTGTTGACGAAGGCTTCAACGTCATCGTCATGCCCGGCTATGCCTTCGGCGGCGCCATTGTTGAGGCTGCTCCCGAGTTCCCCGACGTGAAGTTCATCGCGCTCGACGTCGCCGCCGGCGACCTGCTCGAGACCGCCGTTGCCAAGGCCGGCGAAGCCTACGACTACACCCCCGAGAATTGGGACCTCAACAAGTATGTTGACATGAGCAACGTCTACTGCGCTGTTTATCAGGAAGAGCTCTGCGGCTACATGGCCGGCTACGCGGCTGTGAAGCTCGGCTACAAGAACCTCGGCTTCCTCGGCGGCATGGCCGTTCCCGCGGTCGTCCGTTACGGCTACGGCTTCGTGCAGGGCGTTGACGCCGCTGCGGCCGACATGGGCCTCACCGATGTCAAGCTCAACTACATCTACGGCGGCCAGTTCTTCGGCGATGCCGACATCACCGCTGTGATGGATACCTGGTATGCCGGCGGCACCGAGGTCGTCTTTGCCTGCGGCGGCGGCATCTACACCTCCGCGGTCGACGCGGCCAAGAAGGCCGACGGCAAGGTCATCGGCGTTGACGTCGATCAGGCCGGCGTGATCGCCAAGTACGCTGCCGGCGACGGCGCGGACGAGGCTACGGTCGCGCAGTACCTCGACCTGACGGTCACCTCCGCCATGAAGGGCCTCTATCCCGCTACCTACGATACCCTGACCGACGTTATCGTCAACGGCAATTGGGAGAAGTACGTCGGCAAGATCGAGACGCTGGGCCTTGTCTCCGGCACCGATCCCGAGGCGAACTACGTTCAGATCCCCATGGGCGACGGCACCCAGTGGTCCGACAGCTTCACGCAGGATGACTATAAGGCCATGGTGAAGGATATGTTCGACGGCAAGATCACCGTCAGCAACAACACCAGCAGCGACGTTAAGGCTGCCAGCTTCGCCACCGTGATCACGGTCGACGATCAGGGCTCCATCAAGGGCTAAGCGCTTTATCGCAAGTACATACGGAGAGACGGGCGTCTGCCCGTCTCTCTCTCTTTTTTGCCGAAAAACGAAAAAAACATACGATTTTGCCAAATTGACTTTGCTTTATCGGCACAGGTATAGTATACTGTAAGATATTCATGGTTTCCGTCCCCGCACATCCCCAACGCGGCGGGCCATCAAAACGGAAGGAGGGCGAAACATCTTGGGATCACCGTATGCCATTGAGATGCTCAACATCACCAAACGATTCCCCGGTATTATCGCCAACGACAACATTACACTTCAGCTCAAAAGGGGCGAGATCCACGCCTTATTGGGCGAAAACGGCGCAGGCAAATCCACGCTCATGAGCGTGCTGTTCGGCCTGTACCAGCCCGAGGAGGGCGTCATCAAAAAGGATGGGCAGGTCGTGTCCATCAAGGACCCGAACGATGCCAACGCGCTCGGCATCGGCATGGTCCACCAGCACTTCAAGCTGGTGGAATGCTTCACCGTGCTCGACAACATCATTATGGGTGTGGAGCCCACGAAGCACGGCTTCCTGCAAAAGGCCGAGGCCCGCGAAAAGGTCCTCGCCCTGAGCGAGAAGTACGGCCTGCATGTCGACCCCGACGCGCTCATTGAGGACATCACCGTCGGTATGCAGCAGCGCACCGAGATCCTCAAGATGCTCTACCGCGAAAACGAGATCCTGATCTTCGACGAGCCGACCGCCGTCCTCACCCCGCAGGAGATCGACGAGCTCATGCAGATCATGCGCAATCTCGCCGCCGAGGGCAAGAGCATCCTTTTCATCTCCCACAAGCTCGCCGAGATCATGGCGGTCGCGGACCGCTGCTCGGTGCTGCGCAAGGGCAAGTACATCGGCACGGTCGAGACCGCCAACACCACGGCGGAGGAGCTGTCCGCCATGATGGTCGGCCGCAGCGTTAGCTTCCATGTGGACAAGAAGCCGTCCGAGCCCGGCGAGGTCGTGCTCGAGGTAGAGGGCATGACCATGGCCTCCAAGCTCCACAAGAACAATGCCGTCAAGAACGTTTCACTCAAGGTCCGCCGCGGCGAGATCGTCTGCCTTGCCGGCATCGACGGCAACGGTCAGACGGAGTTCGTCTATGGCCTGACCGGTCTGGAGCCGCTCGTTTCCGGCTCCGTCAAGCTCTGCGGTAAAGACATCACCCGTGCACCCATCCGCCAGCGCAGCGTGATGGGCATGAGCCACATCCCCGAGGACCGGCACAAGCACGGCCTTGTGCTCGACTATTCGCTTGAGGACAACATGGTGCTCCAGCGCTACTTTGAGCCGGAGTTTACCGACAAGGCGGGCTTCCTGCGCCGCAGGAACATCCGCTCCTACGCCGAAAAGCTCATCGACCAGTACGATGTCCGTTCCGGCCAGGGCCCGGTCACCATTGCCCGCAGCATGTCCGGCGGCAACCAGCAGAAGGCCATCGTTGCCCGCGAGATCGACAACGATCCCGAGCTGCTCGTCGCCGTGCAGCCGACCCGCGGTCTGGACGTCGGCGCCATCGAATACATCCACCGTCAGCTCGTCGCGCAGCGCGACGAGGGCAAGGCGGTCCTGCTCGTGAGTCTGGAGCTGGACGAGGTCATGGACGTGCCCGACCGCATCCTCGTGATGTATGAGGGCGAGATCGTCGGCGAACTCGACCCGAAAAAGACCACGCAGGAGGAGCTTGGCCTCTACATGGCAGGCGCGAAGAGAGACGAGGTGAAGGCATGAAAAAGAACATTTTCAAAAGCGACGGCTTCCAGTCGCTGCTGGCCTCCCTCCTGTGCATCGTGCTGGGACTGTTCCTCGGCTACCTTGTGCTGCTGGTCATCAATCCCGCGGGCGCGGGCGAAGCCATTCTCACGGTCATCAAAAACTTTATGACCTACAACCGCCCCGCCTCGCAGCTGAAATATTTCGGCAACACGCTCGTCAAGACCGCGCCGCTGCTGATGTGCGCGCTGGCGATCCTGTTCGCCTACAAGGTGGGCCTCTTTAACATCGGCGCGGCCGGACAGTATTGTGCCGGCGTGGCGCTGAGCCTGTACGCGGCGCTCGGCCTCGGCTGGAGTTGGCTTCCGTGTATGCTGCTCGCCATTTGCGGCGGCGCGATCCTCGGCGGCATTTCCGGCCTGCTCAAGTCCTACTGCAACGTCAACGAGGTCATTTCCGGCATCATGCTCAACTGGATCGTGCTGTATCTGACCAATATGCTCCTCACCACGGTGAAGGAGGACGCCAGCCCCTACACCAAGGTGCTCGCGCACATCAACGAATCCGCCGTGCTGCCCTCGCTGGGGCTCGGCGCGCTGTTCAACAACAACCAGTACGTCGGCCTTGCGGTGCCGCTCGCGGTGCTGATGGCCATTCTCGTGTGGGTCGTGCTGGAAAAGACGAAGTTCGGCTATGAGCTCAAGGCCACCGGCTACAACAAAAACGCCGCCAAATACTGCGGCATGGCGGAAAAGCGCAATGTCATTCTCAGCCTCATGATCTCCGGCGCGCTCGCCGGCATGGGCGCGGCGATGCTCTACCTCACCGGCTATGAGCAGTGGCAGTGCTCCACCTCCTCGGTCCCCGCGATGGGCTTCAACGGCATTGCCGCGGCCTTCCTCGGCGGCTTGAACCCCATCGGCACGGTGCTCGCCTCGTTCTTCATCCAGCACATCACGGCGGGCGGCGCGTATGTGGATAAGTCCATGTACTGCGCGCAGATCTCCGATCTGATCTCGGCGCTCATCATCTATCTCTGCGGCTTCGTGCTGTTCATGAAGCACACAATGAATTCCTACGCGGCCAAGCGTGAGGAGAAGGCGGCATTGAAGGCCAGGGCAGCCGAAGCGCAAGCCGGGGCCGAGGCCGAGAAAGGAGGCGATCAGTAATGGCGCTGCTGCTGCAATACACCCTGATCTTCGCTTCTGTGCTGATCCTGGTCGCCCTCGGCGGCTGCTTCGCGGAGCACTCCGGCGTCATCAACCTCGGCCTTGAGGGCATCATGATCATGGGCGCCCTCGGCGGCGCGCTGGCGATGCGCTACATTTCGCCCAATGTGCCTGCCATCGTGATGATCCTCGGTGTTCTGGCCATTTCGGCGCTGGTCGGCATGGTCTATTCCTGCCTGCTGGCTGTGGCCTGCATCAACTTCAAGGCGGACCAGACGCTCGTCGGCACCGCGCTGAACCTGCTCGGCACCGCGGGCGCGACGGTCATTGTCAAGGCCATCAACACCGCGGCGAATCCCGACGACGTTTCCTCCATCGTGCAGTATGCCGGCGCGAAGAAGGCGTTTACCGTCAGCCTCGGCTCGTTCGAGTTCAGCTGGTTCATGCTCGTGACCGCGCTGCTGCTTGCCGCGGCCTATGTCCTGCTCTATAAGACCCGCTTTGGCCTGCGTCTGATGGCCTGCGGCGAGCATCCGCAGGCGGCGGACAGCGTGGGCATCAACGTCTACAGGATGCGCTGGGCGGGCGTGCTGATCTCCGGCTTCCTCGGCGGCATCGGCGGCATCGTGTTCATTACTGCCGGCGTTTCCGAGTGGCGCTTTGAGTACGGCGTGGCAGGCTTCGGCTTCCTGTCCCTCGCGGTCATGATCTTCGGCCAGTGGAAGCCCCAGCGCATCGCGCTCGCGGCGCTCCTCTTCGGCCTGTTCCGCGCGCTCTCGAATGTCTACATGGGCTTCAGCTTCCTTATGGCGATGAACATTCCCAGTCCGGTGTACAACATGATGCCTTATATCATCTCTCTCATCGTGCTGGCGTTTACCTCCAAGCGCTCCCGCGCCCCCAAGGCGGAGGGCATCCCCTACGACAAGGGCCAGCGCTGAGAACCCATCAACACAACGAAAAGGAGCGGCTGCATCGCAGCCGCTGCTTTTTTTATCCGTCGTTTCCTTTTACCATGCGTGCTTGGCGCGAGACTGCGCCTCGGTCATGCCGAAGAAGCTCATGTCCACGCGCGTGCCTTGGTCGCCCCAGGTCGTGTCGATGTGATAGGTCTTGCCGTCGAGCTCCGCGACGGTCCAGATGTGGTCGGCGTTCATAAGCGCGGTACACTCAATGCCCTCGAGCCGCAGCAGGAGGTCGTATGCTCCCGTGTAGCCGTCGCAGACGGCCACGCCGTCCACCAGCGCGCTGTACGCCAGATGGCTCAGAGAACTGCTGGAGACGGTTCCCTCGTCGTAGACGCAGTTGTTGCAAAGCCAGACGTAGTAGGCCCGCGCCAGCTCATACTGCGTCATGTCGCCCGTCAGGTAGCCGCTTTCCCACAGCGCGTCGTGGACGAGGATCGCGCGGGCGAGCGTCTCCTCACGGTATTTTTTGAGCTGTGCGCTGTCACAGGCCGTGGAGGAGAAGGTCAGCAGCACCTTGCCGGAGGAATAGCTGCGGCAAGAGGTGGAGTTGTACATCTGCTCGCAATGGCGCTTGACGCCGACTGTAAAAGTGCGGGTGAGCTTTGCGACCTCCTCGTTGGTCAGCGTACGGTTGTATTGCAGAGTGATGCTGTCGGCGCCGTCGTGGAGCATCTTTCGGATCAGCGCGTCGATGGCTTCAGTGTCGTCGACTGCCGGCGCGGCGGAGACCTCGGCGGGCGCCGCGATCAGGTCGCCCCAGGCCGTACCGGCGGCGGAGCGATAGAAACGGCTCTGCCACGAGAGCGTCAGGCGCGCGGACGGCTCGACCATGCGCACGACCAGCGCCGCAAGCTCGCTGCGCTTGAGCGTATCATTCGGATGGAAGGAGCCGTCCTCGTCCACGCCGCCCACGATGCCCCACTTGTAGAGCCGGAGAATATCGCTCTGATAGGGCGTGTAATCGTCCACGTCGGTGATGCGGCGATGCGAGGCATAGCCGACGGTCACGGCCTCAGCGTTGCGCTCGTCATAGCGCTCGGAAGGCAGAGCGTTGGCCAGCACGCCTGCCATCTGCGCGCGTGTCGCGGCCTCCGGATAGTGGCCGTCAAGCTCGTCGCCAAGGCATTTTTCAGCCTTGAGATAGCGCGCATAGGGCTGATACCAGACCTCGCCGGCTGCCGCCGCAGGGATCGTTGCACCGCGCTCAAGCGCGTGCAGCCGCGCGGCAAAGGTCACCAGCTCCGCAATGGTGACGCTCCCCTCCGGTGCGTAGGCACTGCCGCTCACGCCCTCCGTCAGGCCGTATTCGTACAGCGCGGCGACGGCGTCGTGATACCACGCCGAGGCGTACACATCCGTGAAGCGTCCGTCGTAGCTTCGTGTGCGCGCAAAGGGAGAGAGCGTGTCCGCTTCCTCTGCCGAAGGAGCGGGCGCAGGGGAGTCCGCCGCCGTCACATCTTCCGCCTGCACGGCGGTGGAGAGCAGCAGCGCAAAGACGCAGAGGAAAAGCAAAAGCCGTTTTTTCATGGTGCTTGCTCCTTATCTCATCAGGGGACGAGGATATCCATATCCTCCAGCGTGAGCGTCTCATTGTAGGGATTGAGGGCCTCATTGACCAGATCGCAGGTGGCCTGCGCGTCGAGCACATAGACCGACTGCTTGTTGTAATAACCGGAGCCGTCGCCGGGGAGGGTAGCAAAGTGGATGTTTTCGGTGCCGATGTTCAGTGCCTCGTTGCCGAGCCAGACGAGGTTGCCGGTCGTGAGGTCGGTCTTGACGTAGGTGTAGAAGATATCCACCAAAGCGGGGATATTCTTGACGTTGCCGACCTGCAGAAGCTGCTTGGCGACCGCCTTGAGGAATGCCTGCTGGGTGCCGATGCGGCCGATGTCCTCCGTGCCGTATCCGGTGCCGTCGTTGTTGTGGCGGAAGCGGACGACCTCCATCGCCTCCTGCCCGTTGAGATGGCGCGGGCCTTTGGTGAAGTGAATGTGCAGGTCCTGATAAGGGTCGTCGTAGTCCATGTTGATGGGAATATCAAAGTCCACGCCGTCGATCTGATCGACCAGCGCGATGAAGCCCTTGAGGTTGACTGTGACATAGAAATCCACCGGCACGCCGAGCAGATTTTCGATCTGGCTCATCAGCAGCTCCGTGCCGCCCTTGGCGTAGGCGTAGTTGAGCTTGTTGTTGCGGTATTCGTTGTGCAGCAGCGTGTCGCGCGGGAGGCTCACAAGGTCGATGCGCTTGTTCGGCACGTCGAAGCGGACGAGAATGTTCGTATCGCTGCCGCCGTTGTCGTCGTCAAGGCCGGAGACGAGAATGTTGTAGCAATATTCGCGGCGCGTGCGGCTCGGAGCATCGGGCTCGTCCGTGTCGGTCCGGTCGGCGTCCGTGCTTGCCGTGTCGCTCGGTGTTACAGCGGGCTTGTCCGTGTCAAGCTCGGGCGCGCGAAAGACATATTTGACCGTCGCGAACACGGCGGTCGATAAAAAGAGCAGGGATAACAGGATGACCGCAAGGCGCTCGGGACGGCGCTTCGCGGGATTCTTTTTCTGCATGGCGGGATACGGTCCTTTCCGTTATTGTCGAAAACAGGGGAATATCGCTATTATACACATTATGTCAACAAACTACAAGAGGGAAAAAGAGCTTGCGCGGCCGGCGGAAGAAAAAGGCTTGCCGGCCGTGCGGTGTTTGATCGGTTTCTGCTTTTATTTGACGAAATTCAGAGGAAAAAGTTTCAAGCTCCCTTATATTTTTTTCTCGTGGCGATGCCGCCGCGAATGTGCCGCTGGGCTTTGTTGATCTCAAGGATCTCCTTGACCTGAAGGTAGAGGCTGTGGTTGATCTGCGGAAGTCGGTCCTGAATGTCCTTGTGGACGGTCGACTTACTGACACCGAACTTCTTGGCTGCGGCGCGCACCGTGGTGCGGTTTTCTATGATGTAAACTGCCAGATCGCAGGCCCGCTCTTCAATATTACCCTTCATGAATGAAACACTCCCTATTCGAGTTGCTTCAATCTATGCACCGCGGGGAGCGAATATGTGCAAAGACGCGCACAGCGCTTGAAAAGCGGCGCGCGGTCTGCTACAATGGGCAAAAATGATCGCGGGAGGACGTGTATGGACGAAAAAAAGAGGACGCTGCGCGGCTTTCTGTGTGCGGCGCTCGGCGGCGTATGCTGGGGCGCGTCCGGCACGGTGGGACAGTATCTCTTTACCTGTCAGGGCGTGGACAGCGGCTGGCTGACCGTGGTGCGGATGTTCCTGGCCGGCGTGGTGCTGCTCGGCGGCGCGCTCGTAAGGCACCGCCCGCAGCTTCGGGCCATCTGGTCGGACCGACGCGATGCGCTGCGGCTCGTGCTCTTCTCCGTCGGCGGGCTGATGACCTGCCAATATACCTACCTCGCGGCCATCCGCTATTCCAACAGCGCGACCGCCACGGTGCTGCAGTATATGGGACAGGCGCTCATCTTACTCTGGGTGTGCCTGCGTGCGCGCCGCCTGCCGACGCGGCGCGAGGGCGTCGCGCTCGTGCTCGCGCTCCTCGGCGCCTTTTTGCTCGCGACCCACGGCAGTTTGACCGCGCTCGCGCTCTCGCCGCAGGCGCTCTTTTGGGGCCTGTGCGCGGCGGTGTCGCTGATGCTCTATACGCTCCTGCCGGGTGATCTGCTTCGGCGCTATCCCGTGAGCGTCTGCACGGGCTGTGGGATGTTCATCGGCGGCGTGGTGCTGCTCGTGCTCACACAGGCGTGGCGGATCCCGGTCACGCTCAACGCCGCGGTGGTGCTCGGCACGCTGGAGATCTCCGTTGTCGGCACGGCGCTGGCATTCACGCTCTATTTGCAGGGCGTGAGCGACGTCGGCGGCGTGCGCGCGAGCCTGCTCGCCTGCACCGAACCGGTCAGCGCGGCGCTGTGCGCGGCGCTTTGGCTGCACACGAGCTTCGCGTGGCAGGACCTTCTCGGCTTTGCTGCTATTCTGGTGATGGCGGTGCTCATCGCGCTGCCCGAGCGCGCGCCGGAAAAATCGACGGAGAAGGCGGAGAATTGAAAAAATGAGAGGGCCGAAAACCGGAAAATTCCGGTTTTCGGCTCTCGTTCTCGATATGTGCAGGGCTCAAAGCAGCAGCATCAGCACCGGCGTCACCACAAAGCAGGCGAGAGTGGAGATCGCCGCGCCCTGCGCGGCCAACTGCTCGTCCGCGCCGTATTCCGCCGCGGCGACGACCGCCTGCGTCACGACCGGCATGGCGGCCTCCACAACGTACACGCTGCGGGCGAGCCCCGTCACGCCGAAGAGCGAGCAGAACAGCACGCACACGGCGGGAGCCGCGACAAAACGGAAGAGCAGCATCGCGCTGAGCGTCCGGTCAATACGCAGATTTTTCAGCCCCAGCTCATAGATAATGTAGCCCGTGAGCAGCAGTGCCAGCGGCGTGACAAGACTGTTCATATAGCGTCCATAGGACAGCACGAGCGCGGGCAGGCGAATGTCCAGCAGCACGAGGGCGATGGCGGCCAGCGTACCGAGAATGGTAGGCGTCCGCAGGAAATGCAGCAGCATCTTCGCCGAAAAGCCGCCCGCCTCGCCCGACCAGCGCACCAGCGAAACGCCGCCGAGCTGCATGAATGTGGTGCTGACTGTCCAGTAGAGCATGACGTAGGGGGTACATTCGCTGCCGAACAGTTCTGTACACATCGCAAGGCCGATGAACACACAGTTGGATACCGCGCACATCATGATGAAAATGCCGAGGCGGCGGCGCGGCAGGCGCAGGAGCTTGCCGAGGAGAAATGCCAGGAAAAAGTCCAGCGCACAGGAGAGAATGCCAACGAGCAGCATACGGACGGACTGCCCCAGCATTTCGCGGGACAGGTTGACCTGAAAGCTGTAGATCGACATACAGGGGATCGCGACAGTCATCAGAAACTTGCTGATAAACGACTTTGCCCCGCTTCCCATCCAGCCCTTGGCCGCGCAGAGGTAGCCGGTTGCCGTCAGCAGCAGGATAATGGTGGCAGATGCAACGGCATGAAGAAAGGTTTCCATAGATATGTACCTCAAAAAATTCGTTCACGCAAACAGTATAGCAGTTTGCCGCCAAAAAACAAGGCTTCGACGGAAAAGAAGTTGAAAACCGAGGACAAATGGGCTATGATAAAGAAAATCTCAACGCATGAGGAGGAACGGCGATGAAGGCGGCATTGGTCATTATGGCGGCGGGCATGGGCTCGCGCTACGGCGGCAGCAAGCAGGTGGACGGCATCGGCCCGAACGGAGAAATTTTGATGGAATACTCCATTTTCGACGCGCTGCGCGCGGGCTTTACGAAGGTGGTCTTCATCATCAAGCCGGAGATGGAGGAACTTCTCCGGGGCATGGTGGGCTATCTGGAAAAGCGCCGGACCCTGGCGGGGGAAAACGTGGAGGTCCGCTA
>CALDMA010000044.1 GCA_937915075.1 uncultured Oscillospiraceae bacterium | reverse complement strand
GAGACCGCCGACCAGCAGGAGGGCATGGGCGCCTTCCTCGAAAAGCGCAAGCACGAACCGTTCACCAACAAGTAAGCGTTACTTGACAATTCATAAATTTCAATTCATAGGAGGAACACAAAAATGAAAGTTGCAGTTTTCGGCGCCGGCACCATGGGCAGCGGCATCGCGCAGGTCTTCGCGGCGCACGGCCACACCACTCTGATGTACGCTTCCAGCGTCGCTTCCGCGCAGCGCCACAAGGACAAGCTCGACGCTTCCCTGCAGAAGCGCGTCGAGAAGGGCAAGATGACCCAGGAGGCCAAGGATGCCCTGATGGCCAATATCTTCGTGGAGGAGAAGTCCGCCGCCGCCGATGCCGACCTCGTTATCGAGTGCGCCAAGGAAGAGATGGCATACAAGCGCGCCATGCTCAGCGAGCTGGATGAGCTGTGCAAGGAATCCACCGTCTTTGCCACCAACACCTCCTCTCTGTCCGTCACCGAGATGGGCCTTGGCCTCAAGCACCCCGTTATCGGTATGCACTTCTTCAATCCCGTTCCCAGCATGAAGCTCGTCGAGGTCATCCGCGGCGCGAACACCACGCAGGAGACCTTCGATTTCATCTACAAGCTCTCCGAGGAGATCGGCAAGCAGCCGGTCGAGGTTGCCGAGGCTCCCGGCTTCGTCGTCAACAAGATCCTCATCCCCATGATCAACGAAGCCATCGGCCTCGTTGAGACCGGCGTCGCCTCCGTCGAGGACATCGACAAGGCCATGATGCTCGGCGCGAACCATCCCATGGGCCCCCTCGCCCTCGGCGACTTCATCGGCCTGGACGTCTGCCTCGCCATCATGAACGTGCTGCTCGAGGAGACCGGCGATCCCAAGTACCGCCCCGCCCTGCTGCTCAAGAAGATGGTCCGCGGCGGCCAGCTCGGCAAGAAGTCCGGCAAGGGCTTCTATGATTACAGCAAGTAATTTTTCGACAAAATATAACAGAAAAAGAGCCGGTTTCGACCGGCTCTTTTTCTCAACGCAGGAAAGGAGAGGACCACCATGAGCGAAAAGAAATGTGTCTGCGGACACGAGCTGGAAAGCCGCGGCTTTTTCTCCAACCTCTTCGGCGGCAGGGACGATGAGGACGAGCCGCGCAAAAACCGCCCGCCGGAGTTCTGAGCCTGCCTCTTGACAAATCTGCGGCGGCGGCGTATACTGCTATCCATCAAACTGGCATCGACGGAGAAGAAACCGCAGAGCACCGCACAGAGAGGGACGCATTTCGGTGCAAGCGTCCTGCGTGAGCGGCGGCCGTACCACTCCCGAGCAGCCCGCGGCGAGCGGGACGGGTTCGCCCGTTACAGCGGACACAAGCGGCGCGCGAGCGCAAGCAGGGTGGAACCGTGGAGTATAACAATGCTTCACCCCTGATACCGTCGGGGGTGGAGCTTTTTTGCACCCTCAGAGTCAAATGGAGGTAAATGAAATGTCCGAAGAAGTCAAGATCAACGAAGAAAACCAGTACAGCTTTGAAAATCCCGAGTACCGCAAGACCTATTGGCACACCTGCTCCCATGTGCTGGCGCAGGCCGTCAAGCGCCTGTGGCCCGAGGTGAAGCTCGCCATCGGCCCCAGCATCGAGACCGGCTTCTACTACGATCTGCTCGCCCCGTTCGCCTTTACGCCGGAGCATCTGGAGCAGATCGAGGCCGAGATGCGCAAGATCTGCAAGGAAAAGCTCAAGCTTGAGCGCTTTGAGCTCCCGCGCGAGGAAGCCATCCGATTCATGGAGGAAAAGGACGAGCCGTTCAAGGTCGAGCTCATCAACGACCTGCCCGCCGACGCGCACATCAGCTTCTATAAGCAGGGCGAGTTCACCGACCTCTGCGCCGGCCCGCATCTCGATTCCACCGGCCGCATCAAGGGCAACGCCATCAAGCTGACCGCCTGCAACGCCGCCTACTGGCGCGGCGACAGCAAGCGCGAAACGCTCCAGCGCATCTACGGCGTCGCCTTCCCGAAGAAGGACGAGCTGGACGAGTACCTTGCCAAGCTCGAGGAGGCCAAGCTGCGCGACCACCGCAAGCTCGGCCGCGAGTTGGGACTGTTCATGACCGACGAGCTGGTCGGCCGCGGTCTTCCGATGTTCCTGCCCAAGGGCTATACGGTCTGGCGCATTCTGGAAAACTATATCCGCGACAAGGAGCTCAAGCTGGGCTATCAGCATGTGCTCACGCCCTGCGTCGGCACGGTCGAGCTTTACAAGACCTCCGGCCATTGGGACCACTACAAGCAGAATATGTTCCCTGCGATGGAGGTGGACGACGAGGTCTACGTCCTGCGCCCGATGAACTGCCCGCACCATATGCGCATCTACGCCAACCAGCCCCACTCCTACCGCAATCTCCCCGTGCGCATCGGCGAGATCGCCCACGACTTCCGCTATGAGGCGTCCGGCGCGCTCAAGGGCATCGAGCGCGGCCGTCACTTCTGCCAGAACGACGCGCATTTGTTCGTCACGCCCGAGCAGATCAAGGACGAGTTCTCCAAGGTCTGCGACCTGATCTTCGAGACCTACAAGGACTTCGGCATCACGGATTACCGCTGCGTGCTGTCGCTGCGCGACCCGGCGGATAAGGAGAAGTACCACGACGACGATGAAATGTGGAACACCGCCGAGAACGCCCTGCGCGAGGTGCTCAACGAGCTGGGCATCCACTACACCGAGGAGATCGGCGAGGCGGCCTTCTACGGCCCCAAGCTGGACGTGAACGTGCGTCCCGCCGTCGGCGCGGAGTACACCCTCTCCACCTGCCAGCTCGACTTCTGCCTGCCCGCCAAGTTCCACCTGACCTATATCGACTCCAACGGCGAGGAAAAGACGCCCGTGGTGCTCCACCGCGCGATCCTCGGCTCCCTCGACCGCTTCATGGCCTACCTCATCGAGGAGACGATGGGCGCGTTCCCGACCTGGCTCGCTCCCGTGCAGGCCAAGTTCCTGCCCGTCACCGACCGCGCGAACGAATACTGCGAGAAGGTCGCCGCGCAGCTCGAGGAGCAGGGCTTCCGCACTGAGGTCGACTACCGCAACGAAAAGATCGGCCGCAAGATCCGCGACGCGCAGACCGAGAAGGTGCCCTACATGGTCATCGTCGGCGACCGCGACATGGAAAATGGCACCGTCTCCCCGCGCCACCGCACGGACGGCGACCTCGGCGCGATGAGCGTGGACGAGTTCTCCGCCCTGCTCAAGCGCGTTGTGGACAACAAGGAGCAGAAGTAAACCGCTATTTTTGGAAAAACAGTCACTCGTCAGAGTGACTGTTTTTTTGCCCTGAATTTGGCTGAAATGACGGACGGTGAAGGAAAACTTGCATAAATCATAATAAGGTGCATGAAAATTTTATATAGAAAGAAAAAGTAAAAATTTGCCGCCGCCAAAAAATTTGTGAGAAATAACGGAACGAGCGAAAAAAGAAAGGCTGAGAAAAAAAGATTTCGCCTTAATTTTGTGCGAATAGCCAAAAGTGCAAAAGTATCTTGCAATAAAACTTGCAATAAGTTATAATGGCTATGCCTCGAAGAGGTACATTGGCCGTTTCGCAAAACGAAGAAGCGCCGGCCGGCGCTCATGCACAACATTGGACAACGTTGTGCAGAATGTTCCCGACCGGCGGTAACGTTGCCGGAACGGTAAAACAAAAAGGAGATTGCGGATGAAAAAGTTCTT
>CALDMA010000043.1 GCA_937915075.1 uncultured Oscillospiraceae bacterium | reverse complement strand
GCGGCGAACGGTGCCCACTGGAGCATTTTTGCACCATACTGAGGCATATCGTGTGCCCTCCTTTACAGGTTTTTGGATTCGAGGAATTTGTTGTAAACTGCGGCCTGCGCCGCCGTGGTCGCCGCCGCGCTCTTCTCGTTGGCCGTTGAAATAAACGGCCGCGCGGGAATGCCGCGGTGCGGTACGCCGAACTCGTTGACAAAGGCGATCTCGGCGTTGCGCGTTTTGGAGATTTTTCGCTTGCCCCGCTTGCGCGTGCCGGTCGGCGTGACGTAGATCACGCGGTAGCCGTCCCTGTGCAGCTTGACCTTGCCCTTTTTGATGGACAGGGCCGTCGTCCCGGTCGCATATTCGCCGCGCAGGACCGCTGCCGCTTCCTTTCGCTGCGCTTCCGCAGCGACGTCCGCACCGGCGTTGAGCATGTCGTCGATCACGTCGTCGGGCAGCTCGGCGACCTGCTGCATGGAAAGCATGAACTCATCGAGACCGTCTACAGAGAAATTAGCCATCGGCATCGTCTCCCAGCCATTGCCCGATCGCCTCGAACTCGAATACATAGTGCTGGCCGGTCTGGTCGGTGGCGTTTTCGATGTCCGGCGCGGTAAATTCGTCGACCGCCGCGAGCGCCAGCCAGAGAGCGCGGCGCGCGGCGACGGTGTTCGCCCTGAGCGGGGCAAGGTAGTGGACCTGCACGAGTGCGCGCTGCAGGTGCGCGGCATCGTCGCCGAGTGCGTCCGCGTAAAGGGGAAAATCAAACGTGCAGTACTCCTCCGGCGGCGTCTCGCCCGCCTCCGCGACCAGCAGATCCGGCACGCACACCGGCACGATCGGCGTCACGACCGCGATGATCTTCTCGTTCAGCGTCATACCTTGCCCTCCTGCGTGATGCGCTCGCACCAGAATTCGATGTATTTCCCCTCGTCGCAGTAGGTGTTGACGTAGAGGATGTCATAGTCGCGCCCGTCGTAGCGGATCAGGAGCCGCCGGTCGAGCAGCGCGGGGTCGGCGCGCGTGAGGAAGCGGACCTTCGCCTCGCCGAACTCGGCATTCGCCCGGATCAGCTCCGTGCCGCTCGTCTGGCTGAACTGCGCCCAGGTCTCGCGCACGAGCTCCGGCTCGCCGGGCACGTCGTAGCCGTCGGCGTCCTTCGTCGTCGTTTTCCGCAGGAACTGAATGCGCTTTGAGAGTTTGCCCGCGTCGACGTGCATCACGCGCCTCCTTCCGCGGCCTCGCCCGTGCCCGATTCGGGCACGGGTTCGGTCAGCTTGAGCTGGTTGAGCATGAGCCGCACGACGCGGTTCTCGCTCGCGGCCTGGTCGATGGTGACCCCGCGCCGGTCGTACTGCTCGAGCGCCAGCGCCTTGACGCAGAGGAGGTACATTGCGCCCCGCGGCGTGCCGTCCTCCGGCTTGCTGCACACGCCGGAGAGGAGATAGCCCTCCGCCGCGTCAATATAGCCGGGCAGCTCCGCGTCGTCCGCGTCGACCTTACAGTAGACGGCGATCTCCGCCAGATGCTCCGTCGCCCAGCTCATGGGTTAAGAGCCGGACTTGGGCACCGTCGCCACGACGACGCCCTTGTCGACCACGAGGTTGCCGCCGACCATCACGTCGCCCAGGATGGTGAGCAGGCGCTCCTGCGCCTTGTAGCTCTCGTCCACACGCACGGTGAAATCGGAGAACAGACCCAGCTCATAGTTGAGCGGGTTGCCGTAGATCATGGTCTGGATGGCCGCGCTCGTGCTGGCGGTCGCGGTGCTCAGGCTCGTGAGGTCCGGGCAGATGGTGTAGGGGATCACCACGCCGCCGTCGCGGATCACGCCGACGTTGGGGTTCGCCATGTCCGGCTCGATGGTGAACAGGCGGCGCTTTTCGTTCGTGCCGCGCAGCTGACCGATGGCCTTGAGGTCGGCCTTGGTGAGCAGCAGACGGGCGCTGCCGGCGACCTCGGTGTCCGCGCCGTAGGCAAAATAGAGGGTATCGAGCAGGTTGACGTCCACCGCACTCACGTCGACGCTCGCGAAGATGTTGTTGCCCGCCTTGTTCTTGGCGATCTTCATGCCGTAGAACACATGGCTGCTCTCGCCGTCGCCGTTGACGATCAGCTCAGAGACCTTGCGGCGCATGGCGCGCATCGCCATGCCGTAGATCTTGGCGTAATAGTCCGCGGGCGTCAGGTTGCCGATGTTGCGGTCGACAAAGCTCGTCACGCTCATGTCGTAGGGTTTGATCTGCGCCACGCCGAAGGTGGGGTCGCTGCTCGCCGTGCGGGCCTTGCCCGCGGTGCTGGCCACCGTGCCGACCTTGGCGTCCAGCTCAGAGATCACATAGGGCTCCTGATACTCGCCCAGGCCGGAGAGGTTGACCACACTGACCTGGTCGATGATCGCGCTGATGGGCGCGTCGCCGCCGCGGATGTCGCGGCCCACGCCGGTGGGCTCGGCGAGCGTGGTGGTCGCGAGCGTAATCGCCTTGCGGACCTCCGCCGCGCTAAACCTGACCTCGCCGCCCTTGCGCAGGATCTCCGCGCGCTCGAGCGCCTTGTCCTTCGCCTCGCCCGGGGTCTCGGTCTTCTGCAGGAACTGGCGGTCCTGCTCGTCGATGAGGGCCTTGGTTTCGGTAATCTCGGTGTTGAGGTTGCCGATCTCGGTCATTTTGCTCTGGTAGTCCTCGCGCTTGCCCGCCTTGAGCAGGCTCTCGGCCTCCGTGAGCATGCCGGCGCGCTTCGCCAGCAGGTCGTTGTACTTTCTGCGCATTTTTGTGCCTCCTTAAAATCTCATTTTTTCAAGCTCCAGCGCGGCCTCGTCCGCCCAGTGCTCGTTGTTGTCCGCGCCCTCCGGCGCGGGAGGTTCTGCTTTCTCGGCTCCGCCGTAGCGCTTGGCCTTGACGATGCCGGCCTCCGGCTGCGCGGGCACGGCCACGAGGCTCACCTCGTAGGCGTCCGCCGCGCCGTCCAGCTCAAAGTGGCAGAGCTGCCCGTCATACTCTCGGCCCGGCCAGTGCTCGCACAGCGTCTTGCGCTGGTCCGCGCCGCAGATCGAGCAGTTGACGTGCTCCACCGCGCAGCCCACGCTGCACTCGCGCAGGATGCCGCCCTCGATGGCAGCGATGGTGTCCGCGGTGCTCGCCGTGCGGACCATGTAGCAGCTGAGCACCAGACGCTTGACCTCGCCCTTGCTTTCCAGGTGCGCGTCATAGACGCGCGCGGTCTGCGTCTCCGCGCTCCAATTGTGGTCACGCAGCACGGGCTTGCCGATGTAGAGCTTGCCGAGTTGTTCGAGCGTCGCCTCGGTAAAGCGCTCGCCCTCGCGGTCGACCTGGTTGTCGCAGGCCGTCAGGCGGAAGGTGAACACATCATCCTCGGTCAGCTCCCGCAGCGTCTGCTCGTTGATCAGCGCGAGCTCCAGTGCGCCGGCGGCTTGTTTTTCCAGCCGCGCGGCCTTGTAGATCATTTCCATGTGGTTTACTCCTCTCCGGCGGCCGCGCCGCCGTTTCTCTGTGCGCTCAGCTCCGGCCACAGGTCAAGCGGCGCATAGTTCAGGCTCGCGCGCCTGCGGTCGCCGCCCGGCACGTTCGGCAGGTCCTCCAGCGCCGCGATGTCGTTGGGGCTGAATACGCTCAGCTCACTCATCGTGCGGTACCAGTTCGCGCGGCTCGCCGTGTCGCCCTTGAGCTCGGCCATCATGTTGATGCGCAGCTCCAGCCCCGCGGCCAGCTCGCTGTCGGTCAGCAGCTTGTAGCTCTGCTCCTCCTCGTACTGGGTCACGATGGGGTGCAGCGTGCCGACGACGTACTCGATGGCGTTCTGCTCGTTGCTGCCGTAGGCCTGCTTGCCCTCGTTGAGTTTGTAGAGCGGAACACCGAAGTAGCGCGCGATGTCCGTGATCGAGAGCTGCTTGTTTTCCACAAACTGCGCGTCGCGGTTCGTGCCCGCGATGCTCGTGTACTTGAGACCCAGGTCGAGGATCGCCGTCCGGTGGGCTTTGCTCGGCCCCATGTGGACGCGCTCCCACTCGCCGCGCAGCCGGTCCTTTTTCGTCATAAGCGAGCCGTCCGCGTTTTTGACCGGCTTTCCCTTGGTGTCCAGCACATAGCCGCCGAGGTCGGTGTCGGTCTCCAGCACGCCGCCCGGCTGTCCGCCGTTGGCGTAGTAGCTCAGCTCATACTCCTGCGCGGCCCGCGCCGCGGCGATCACCTCGCCGGCGCGCGTCACCGTGCCGAGGCCGAGCAGGCCGTTGCGCGTGGCGTTTTTGTAGTGGCACACGTCCTCGTTCGGCAATCGCATGACCTCGCCGGAGAAGGGATGCGTCACGTCGTACCACACGCGTCCCGCCGCGTCGTGCCAGGGCTGCACGAGGTACCACGGCACCGGGATCAGCTCCGCCGGCTTGCCCGTGCGCTCGTCGCGCACGATCCAGTCGTAGCCGTTGCCGCCCTCGAGGCGGCTCGTCTCCAGCACCTTCTTGCGGATGAACGGGGTCATGGCCTCGTTCGGCCGGATGTTCAGCAGACGCAGCAGCTCGTGCTCCGTGCGCTCGCGCGTCCTCGTGTCGATCACATAGTTCGGCAGCTTCGCGATCGAGTCGCTCAGCAGCTCGATGCAGCGATCGACCGCGCTGAGCTTGCGCGCCGCGCTCTGCGGGTCCTCTCCGGCGGCCAGACCGCCGGAAGCCGTCAGGCTGCCGACCGTTACGGCCTTACTCACGGTGGGCGAGCGTGCGGTCGCCGCGCGCAGGCCCTTGATGATGCTCATGCTTGACCATCACTCCCTTCGTCGTTTGCACTATCGTCAAAGCCGTCGACGACGGCCATTGCGATCAAAAGAACGCCGCCCACGATAAAGCCGGCCGGGATGTAGATCATTCCCGCGCCCGCCGTAATGAGCAGCACGCCGAGCAGCAGCACGACGTCTCGCAGCTTTTCCACAGCCTTCCTCCTCACAGCGTGAAGTCCGCCCGCGCCACCGCCGCGGCAAGGTCGGGCTTCTGATTTTTGGCGATCATCCACACGGCCATCACGATGATGCTCGCGACCGCCGGGTCGATGCGCCCCGTCGATTTGTTCTTGAGCGGCTTGATGTTGCCGTTCCCGTCCGCGTGACAGCGGACGTTGCCAAAGGTCCAGCGGAAGCAGGTGTTATGCACATGCAGCAGCGTGTGGCGCTGCATCATGTCGTCCGTCTCCTTCATCGCCGGGCTCATGTTGCGGAGGTCCTGCGGGATCTCGATGATCGGCACGATCGGCGCGAGCCGCTGCGTGATCGTCCGGCTCAGATACGGGTCAAAGCCCACCATGCGCAGGTCGTAGCGCTCCCGCGCCTCGCGGATGCGCTCCTCCACCGCGCCGTAGTCAATGACCTCGCCGGGGCACAGGTCGAGGAATCCGGCCCGCGCCCAATCCCGATAGGGGACGTGGTCGCGCTTCTCCGCATCGTCTACCGTCGCCTCGGGCCGCCAGATGCCATAGGGCAGCAGCACCGCCGCGTCCAGCCCAGGTTGGGGAGGGAAGAGGAGGACAAAGGCCGTCAGGTCGCGGCTCGTGGAGAGGTCCACGCCGCCGTAGCAGAGCTTTCCGTCCAGCTGCCGCAGCCACTCCTCGCGCTCGCGCTTTTTGCTCGGCCCCCACTGCGTTTTGTCGTAAAGGTTGAGCGAGATCCAGCCGACCGCCTTCGTCGTGATCCATTGGTTGAGCCGCAGCCACCGGAAGACGCGCTCCTCGGCCTCGCTGCGCTTTGCGCTCGCCGCCTCCATGCGGATGTTGCGCAGGCTCAGGTGCTTGCCGAGCGAGGGGTTGCAGAGATACCACAGGCTCTCGTCCCAGATGTCGAGCTTTTCGAGGTCGTCCGGGTCGTCGCCGAACAGCGCCGTCAGGCCGTAGAGGATCGGCAGCCAGTTCTCCTCGTCGCGGCCGAGCAGCTCCGTCTCCGCGTCCGCAAGGTCCTCGTCCCCGACATGCCGGAGGGAGAGGACCGAGCGCACGTCGCCGCCCTCGCTTTGGATGCGCCGCAGCCGCCGCGCGTCGCGGATGCCCACGGCCTTTTCGTGGATCTCCCAGCCGATGGAGCTGCGGTCGGGGTCGTCGCCCGCGGTCGTCAGCACGATCCAGGCAGGCTGCCGGCGGCTCGCGCCGGCCGCGCCGGTCATAACGTCCCACAGCTCGCGGTTGGGCTGCGCGTGCAGCTCGTCGAAGATAACGCAGCTCGGCTTGTAGCCGTGCTTGCTGTACGCCTCGGCGGAGAGAACCTGCAGAATGCCGACCGTGATCCACTTGTAGCCGCCGTTGCCGGTCTTCACGCGCTTGCGGTATTCGATACGCTTCCGGCTCTCGATCAGCTTCAGCTCGCCCTGGGCGATCATCTTTGCCGTCCACGGCGCGCTCGTCGCCATAAAGACCGCGGCGTTGAATACGATCGAAGCGTTTTCCTTGTCCGCCGCGCAGACATAGACCTCCGCGTTCAGCTCGCCGTCGGCGAAGAGGTGGTAGAGGGCCAGCGCCGCGGCCAGCTCGCTCTTGCCGTTCTTCTTCGGGATCTCGAGGTACAGATACCAGTACCGGCGCAGCCGCTCCTGGTCCACAGCCGACGTGCCCGATTCGGGCACGTCCATCGTGCCGTAAAATTCCATCAGCGCCTCGCGCTGCCAGTCGTAGAGGCGGAAGGGCCTGCCCGTGTCGGTTGTCGGCAGGCGCTCGACAAAGTCGCACACGAACTGTCCCGCCTCGCGGTCGAAGAGATAGGCCATGTGCTACAGGCTCCGCGCCAGCGCGTCCGCCTGCCGCTGCCGCAGCCGCTCGGTGAACTCATCCGCCCCGTCGCTTACAGGGATAACCCCGGAAGCGGACGCCGCGTTGACCACAGCGGTCGGCACCACGATGCGGCAGCGGGAGGTCACGCTCAGGCCCATCGCTTCGGCGCACTGTCGGGCCTGCTTGAAGTAGCTGGCCTGGATGCTCGTCCATTCGCGGGCGAGCCTTTCGTCGCTCTTTCGGATCGCTGCCGCAGCTTTTCGGTCGGCCTTCGCCCAGCGCTCGCGGCAGAGAAAATACTGTCCGAGGACGTCGCGGTCGAGCTCGGCATAGAGACCCGCGCTGTTGAGCAGCTCGCCGATCTCGCGGTACTCTTTATGCAGGGCCTTCGGCAGCCATTTGGGAGGGGTGACCGCATCGACCGGAGGGACGACGACCTCATGGTCGCGTCTGCTGTCAGCCTCGGCCTTTGTCAAATGCTTCCGGCCATTGGCTTCCACCAATGCCGTCGGCTGTCGCTTTCCGCTCATGCTTTCCACTCCTTTCCGCCCGCTGCGTTTTGCAGCGCATGATTCTCCGATGCAGTCCCCGGCCCTCGACGAGCGAGAGCGCGGGGGACAGATCCGTGAAGGCTATGGTCGGCTTCAAGAGCCGGGGACCACACCGGACGTTGTTTAGTGACCGCCCCACCGAGCCTACGTCAATACACCACGCATTAAGCGCAGTCCTTCGGCCCAGGCAGGGCAGTTTTGGTCTTGAGGAGCTTCGGCGCATTCCCCGCCCCTCGCGATCCGGGGGCGCGGGGAAACAGAAGGAGATCCATCACCGCTCTGCCCAAAAAGCGGGGAACGCGCAGGAGCCTCCCGCTGCGTTTTCGCAGCGCTTTCTGTATTTCGCTGCGCTTCCGCAGCACTTTCCGCTTTTCGCTGCGCTCCCGCAGCGGTTTCCTGTTCCAGCTGCACTTCCGCAGCGCCCGCCCTCCGAAATTCCCCGTGGGGAAATTTTCTCTCACGAGGGAGGGCCGGCGGTTTTCGAGGGCCGCGCCCAAACTTTCTGACCCCGGGGAGGGGTTTGCAAGGAAGCCCCGCGCGACACTCTCGCGACGCGCCCGAGCGCCCAAGCCTACCGCCTCGATGCCGCGCCGCGGCGCTTTGATCTGCTGCGGTTTTCGTGCATTTCTCGCGCCGTCTTGCGGCTGTGGCAGCTGTGGCAGAGGCTCTCGAGATTGTCCCGGTCGCAGAACGTCTGCCAATCGCCCTTGTGGTCGACGATGTGGTCCACATCCGTCGCGCGGACCCGTCGCCCATGCCGGGCGCACTCGCGGCAGAACGGCTCGCGCAGTAGCTGCGTCGGCCGCAGGTCGAGCCTCCACTCGTCGGTCTGGTACATCCAGCGCCAGGATTGCGCCTCCTCGCTGCGCCGGTCGCCGCGCGGCCGATGGGCGTCGCAGTAGCCGTCGCTCACCAGCACGCAGCAGCCGGGATGCCGGCAGGGCCGGAGCGGCTTTAGGGCCATCGGGCTATCACCTCCGGGCAAAACAAAAAGCCTGCACCAGCACGAACCGCATCCAGCGGATCATGTGGCGCAGGCACTCAGGCACAGGCACTCGTCGATATTCACGATGGACTCGCTCCCGCAGATCTTGCAATAGACCGTCAGCGATGTTGCTCTGGTTTTGGGATTGAGCCGAAGGACTTTGCCGCGCCCGCATCTCGGGCACATCAGCCATCCGTCCTTTGTGACCAGTTTACCATCATTCCGTTTTGATTGCAACACTTTTTGCCTCCTTTTTGCCCTTTGTCTACAAATAAAGCATAGCTTACAAGTAGTAACGTTCTATAGAAGTATTATCTTAGATTCATTAGTCTAAAATAAAAGTCCTTGCGTTTTCCGGCGGTTTTGCGATCCAGTCCGCGTACTCGATGCGCCAGCTCGCCATACCGTTCACCTCGCGCTCCCACGGCCGCGAGCGCTCACTCCAGAAGGTCTCGCGCGGCATCGCCGGTGCTCGCGTCTGCACGTGCACCGTGCGCGGAGGGATCAGCTGCCGCATCCCGCGCGCCACGCCCCACGGATGCTTCCCGAGCGGGATCATCTCGTCCGGCTTACAGAAATACTTAGCGAGCCGTCGGTAGCCGCCGTCGCGGCTGAGCACGGGATATTCCTTGTAGCCCGGATTGACGAAGCCGTAGCCCCACAAAAACTGCACCACGGCAAACGGCAGGTCGTCCTCGCTCGCCACAAAGTGGATGTGCCAGCGCTTATTGCTGTGCCCCGCCTCCACCGCGTAGACATAGCGCCGGATGCTCGGGTCGAAGCGCCGCACGCGCTTGCAGAACGCGGCAAAGCACCGCTTGACGTCCTCAAAGGACGCCGGCAGGTGCGCATCGTCGAAGGTCAGAACATAGTGGACGCCCAGGTAGCCGAAGAGGGCGAGGTAGAGCTCCAGCTTCTCCGCGCTGGAGCTCCACATGGAGGGCAGCGCAGGCGAGCCGCGGCACTGCTGCTCGCCCGCCCATGAGACAAGGCGGAAGCGGTCGGTGGTGTAGGTCTTGGTCAGCGGTCCGCTTCGCTGCGTGACCACGCACAGCTCAGCCATTCGCCCCTCCGTATCCGAGCTTGTCCAGCCCCGCGTTGACCGCGCGCCAGTGCTCGATGTCAAATTTCCCGTCGTTGCGCTGCATCATGTAGAGCTTCGAGGCGTCCAGCCCGCAGGCCTCGGAGAGCCGATTCATCGCGCCCGGTCCCTTTTCCGACCAGTACCGGTTCAGCCGGGCGTGGATGTCCGCCTTTTCGCTCGACGCCTTTCCGACGAAGTGCGGCCGCGGCGTCGCCTGACCGACCGACACCGGCAGCTTGACGACCAATACCTTGCTCCCCGTCATAGCTCCACCCCTTTCAGC
>CALDMA010000042.1 GCA_937915075.1 uncultured Oscillospiraceae bacterium | reverse complement strand
TGTCCTATAGATACGATTTTACAAGAAACTTGTTACATCGTCAAGATGTTGTGGCTCTCCGCTTCAGCAACCACTACCCCTTGTACCCTACGCGCAGCGTATGCCGATAGTCCTGCGCGCTCTGCGTCACCAAGTGGGAGAGCAAGAAGACCGCCGTCAAGTAAGGCAAGCGTCCTCGCTTTCAAAAGCATACCAAAGGAAGTGCTGTTCCCCACGGGAAGCAGCACTTCCTTCTTGCTTTTTTCGGCGCGCGGGCATACAATGTGCGGTACTCCATCACAGCAAACGGAGGAACAGCGCCATGAACCGGAAACGCGGTTATCTTTATATTCTGCTTGCCGCCATGATCTACTCCACCACCGAGGTCGCGCTCAAGGGGCTCGGCGGCGTCTTCGCGCCCATGCAGATCACGGTCGAGCGCGTGCTAATCGGCGCGCTCTTTCTGCTGTCCTTCGCCCTGCGCAGCCTGCGGCAGAACGATATCCGCCTCACCCGCTCCGACTGGGGCTACTTTGCCCTGCTCGGCTTTCTGACGGTCACGCTGCACATGTCGCTGCTCCAGATGGCCGTGCTGCACATGGACGCCTCGGCGACCTCCATCATCTACTCCGGCAACCCCGTCTTTGCCCTCGCCGCCGCGCACCTGATCCTGCACGAGCCGCTGAAGCGGAACCACCTCATCGCCATCGGCGTCGAGCTGATCGGCATTCTCTTCATCCTCAACCCCGCGAAGCTCGAGGTCAGTCCGCGCGGCTTCGCGGAGATCCTCGCGGCAACCGTCCTCTTCGCCATGTACGGCACGCTCTGCAAGCTGCGCATCCCGCGGCTCGGCGGGCTGGTCATCACGACCTTCAGCCTGCTTCTCGGCGGACTGGAGCTGCTCGCGCTGCTGCTGCTCGGCCATATCCCCGTCATCGGCGCGCTCTACCGCGGCCTCGGGCTGGAGCTTTTCGCCGATGTACCGTTCTTCACCGGCTTCACGCTCCGGTCTGCGCTGCTGCTGTGCTACGTCGGCGTCTTCTGTGCCGCCATCGGCTTCCTGCTCACCGCCAAGATCACGGAATACACCTCCGCGACCGAGGCCTCGTTCGTCTACCTCATCAAGCCCGTTTTGGCAACGCTTCTGGCGGTGGTCTGCTTCCACGAGACCATCAGCATCAACCGCATGATCGGCCTTGTCTTCTTCCTCGCCGCCTCACTGTGCGTCAGCGTGCCTGTGCTGCGCGAGATGCGGCGGGACGCCGCCGCGGCGCAGCCACCGCGGTAAGCTCATTTTTCACGCAAAAAAGCTCCGGCCGTTTTCACGGTCGGAGCTTTTTGATCCGGTCTCAGAAATCAACGGTGCCGTTGAGGACCTTGAGGTCATAGGGCTCAAAGACGACCCGGCGGTACTTCTCCACGTCGAGCGGCACATTCGTCCAGTCGGAGTGCAGGTCGCCGTTCTGCTTGATGAGAATATCATAGAGAATATCGTAGGTCACGCCATCCTCGCCGGTCTCCACGATGGTGGAATAGGGCAGTGTCTTATGGTAGGTCATGTGCAGGCCCTTGTACTCAAAATGGAAGCCATTGCGCATCCGGCAGCCGTCGAGCCCCCTATAGGTGAACTGCTTTTTGAGGTCCCGCAAAATTTTGTCGTGCTCCTCCTCATAGAGGTTCTCGGGCGTGGTCTCGGTGTAGTCGTAACGGAACTGGATGGGAATATTGTACCTCCGCCAGCGCTCGACATACTCCGTGAGCTTGTCCGCGGGATAGTTCTTGTAGAGCACGCAGTTGATGCGCTTGGGCGTGGCGATGGCGGCCACGACCTCGTCGGGCGATTCCTCGACGTAGCGCTGCAGATGGCGCGAGACGTTGATGCAGGTGATCTTGTCCGCGTTGCGGCGGGTAAAGTCGATCATCTCCTCCGCGCTGCAGCCGGGCTGCACGGGGAACGTGGTGTTGATATACACCTTGTGCGTCTTGGGGATCGCGTCGAGCATCCACTGCAGATCGCCGAGCTGAGCAAACGGCTCGCCGCCGGTGAAAACGAAGTCGCACTCCGGCGTGATCTCGTCCATCACGGCGATGGACTTCAGAATGGCCTCCACGCTGAAGCCGGCGCAGTCGGCATATTCCTTTTTATTGATACAGAAGGGGCAGTGGTTGCGGCAGTCATACGGCACAAAAATGGTGACCGTCGCCCCGCCCGCCCTCGTTTTGTAGGGGTGGCTCATAGCAGTTGTGTCCGTCCTATTGCAAAATTCGATAAATAGTTTACTCCTGTAAACGAGAAAATGCAAGGGAGAAAAAGCGGAAAAAGCGCTTTTCGCCTATTTTCTTCCCTTTTCCTGCCGCAGCAGGCCGCGAACGTAGGCGAACGCGGCCTCCTCGCCCTCGTCGCGGAGCACGCGCAGCATCGCCTCGATGGCGTCGCTCGTCTCGGGGTGGATGAGGATATGGCTCTTCGAGCGGATATAGTAGTCATACGGCGCGGCGTCGGTATACTCGTCCTTGAGGTAGGTCCTGCACGCCGCGATGCGGTCGCAGAACATCTCGGCAACGTAGCGCAGCGGCATTTTGCACCCGCCCATGTAGGGCCTGCCGTCCTCCCCGATGCAGTAGTCGATCCAATACTCGAAGTGATGGCGGTTGCGGCCCTTGTGGTGGAGCCAGGCAAGGCTCACGCCGTTCCGCTTGCGCTCGGCGTCGTTCGGGCTGCGGTAGCCCTGGTAGTATTTCGCGCCGCGCCAGAATTCGCAGGGCGCGTACTTGCTCAGGTCGTGCAGCAGTCCCTGCCGGTAAAGGCCGAGACGAAAGCAGTATCTGCACACCAGGTGCCGATGATGCGTGATGGTCTTGAAATGTGCCAAAGGCTGCATGGCGGCTCCTCCCGCGGGCAAAAGATAAGAATGAACCTATTGTAGCACATCCCGCGGAAATGGCAAAGCGTATTTTTTGCGGATTTCCGCACATGATACTCTTCAGACGCGCGGCGGCATGACCTTGCCTTGCCGTTCGTTTGAAAGGAGGAGGGGTGAAAGCCCCTCCTCCGGTGGTTTCCGCCGCGCCCGCTTGTTTTTTCTCCGCCGCCGTGGTACGATAGCCGCGAGAAAACAGGGAGGGACCGATATGGAAAAGCAGCCGCAGCTCCACACCATCGCACCGGTATACGACGAGAACAGCAGAATATTGATCCTCGGCTCCTTCCCCTCGGTGAAGTCGCGCGAGGCGGCGTTCTTCTATGGCCATCCGCAAAACCGCTTCTGGCGCGTGCTCGCCGCCGTGCTCGGCGAGGAGACGCCGCAGACGGTGGCGGAAAAGAAGTCCCTGCTCCTGCGCCATGGCGTCGCGCTGTGGGACGTCATCGCCTCCTGCGACATCGCAGGCTCGTCCGACGCGAGCATCACGAACGCGGCGCCGAACGACCTCTCTCGCATTCTGAACGCCGCGCCGGTCCGCCGCATCTTCTGCAACGGCGGCACGGCCTACCGCTTTTACCGCCGGTACGACGAGGCCGTATGGGGAAAAGCGGAGGCTCTGCCCTCCACCAGTCCCGCCAACGCGCGCTCGTCCGTGCAGGCGCTCACGGAGCGCTGGCGCGCGGCGCTCGCGCCGTGGCTGTGACGGCTCCGAGCCGGTGAAAAATGTCACTTTAACTTGTTAACAACCCGTTGCTTTTCCCCCCCTCCGCGTCGTATAATGCCCCAATAACAGCAAAAAACGGAGGCAAACGCCATGCAGGCAAAGGGAATCCTTCTGACCGTTCTGTCCGCAGTCCTCTACGGTCTGAACCCGCTCTTCTCCAAAACCATCAACGTCGGCGGCTGCAACTCGCTCACGCAGACCTTCGCTCGCCTTATCGCCGGCGTCGTTATTTTTTTCATCCTTCTTGTATGCGGCGGAAGCGGCAGCGTGCGCGAAAAGCTGCGCCTGAGCCGGCGGGAGCTCAAGGACATTCTGATCTGCTGCATCGGCTACGGACTCATCGGGCCGCTGCTCTTCGCGTCCTATAACTACCTCGCCTCGGGCCTTGCCACCACGCTGCACTTCGTCTATCCCGTGCTGGTGGTCATTGCCTGCATCGCCTTCCGCTATGAAAAGGCGAACCGCCGCAAGATCGTATGCTGCGCACTGTGCTTCGCCGGTATTCTGTGCTTTTACACCCCCGGCGGCGATGTGAGCGCCTACGGCGTATTCCTCGCGCTCGCCTCGGGCGTGGCGTGGGCATACTACATCGTGCATCTCAACTCCAGCGGGCTGGTGACAATGGTGCCGTTCAAGCTCGCCTTCTGGCTGTGCGTCTTTTCCGCCGTGCTCGTCGGCGGCATCACGTTCGCGATGGGCGAATTCGTCTGGCCCTCCACCGCCTTCACGCGCGGCGCGCTCGCGCTCTACTGCTGCGTGTCCACTGCGGCGTCGCTGCTGTTCCAGCTCGGCAACCGCTTCATCGGCGCGCAGAGCGCGTCCATGCTCTCGACCTTCGAGCCGCTCACGAGCGTGGTCATCGGCATCCTCGTCTACCATGAGGTGCTGACCGTGCGGCTGGGCATCGGCATTTTCTGCATCCTGCTGGCGGTCTTCCTGCTGGCCAAGGCCGACGGAACGGTCAAAGAAGAAGCAAAAAGCGAGGCGTGACGCGCCTCGCTTTTCTTCTCATTCTCACAGCTTTTCCGGCAGCGGCGTGTGCTCGCACACCGCGCGGACCTTTTCGCGCAGGCTCATCAGGTCCTCAAAGGCGTCGGGCCGCCGCGCGGGATCGCGCAGCAGCGCCGCGGGGTGGTACATCGCCATAAGCTCGAAATCGCCCTTTTTCACCCACTGTCCATGCTCGCGCGTGATCTTGAAATCCTCGCGAATCAGGCGCATCGCCGCGATGCGGCCAAGGCAGACGATCAGCTTCGGGCGCAGCAGCGTCACCTGCTCGCGCAGATAGCCGATGCAGGCGTCCTGCTCCACGCCGAGCGGATCGCGGTTCTGCGGCGGACGGCACTTGACGATATTCGCGATGTAGACCATCGTGCGGTCGAGGCCGATGATGGCGAGCATATCGTCGAGCAGCTGTCCCGCCTTGCCGACAAAGGGCACGCCCTGCTCGTCCTCGTGCGCGCCGGGGCCCTCGCCAACGAACAGGATCTCCGCCGTGCGGCTGCCGACGCCGAAGACCACATTCGTCCGCGTTTCACACAGCGAGCACTCGCGGCAGTTTTGACAGCGCTTTTCCAGTTCCTCCCAACGGTCTGCCATAGCTCGTCCTCCCTCTTTTCTTTCTGCAGCCTATGGTATCACGTTTTTCCATTCTTTGCAACGCCGCCGCGGCGCATTTTTCCGCCTCGCGCGGGCAAACTGCGGTGCAGGAGGTGAGCGGACACGATGACGTATTTCTGGTATTTTCTCGGCTACGGCTTTCTGGGCTATCTGCTCGAAAAGCTCTTCGCGGCTCTCACACACGCGGAGCACCGCGTGCGGAAGGGCTTTCTGCTCGCGCCCGTCTGCCCCGTGTACGGTCTCGCGATGTGCGCCGTGCTCGCGCTGGGCGCGGAGCGCGTCGGCCCGGTTTTGGAACTCATGCTGCTCTGCGGCATCACCGCCACGACGGCAGAATACGCCGTTCATCTTTTCTGCGACGCCGTGCTCGGCGTGCGCTTCTGGGACTACAGCGCGACAAAAACGGACGTCAACGGCCGCATCTGTCTGCCGTTCTCGCTCGCGTGGGGTGTGCTCGGCGCACTCGCTGTGCGCCTCGTGCAGCCCGCGCTGGCGGCCCTCGCCGCCGACATCCCGCCCGCCGTGACGAATACCGTGCTGCTCTGCCTCGGCATCGACGCGCTGTGGAGCGCCGGCGTGCTGCTGCGCTGGGGCGACATCGACCTGCTCGCCCCGAACCGCCTGCGGCGGAAATCCCGGACGGCATAGAAAAAAGCGTGGGCTTAGCCCACGCTTTTCGTTTAACCGTTATGCCGCTCGAGCCAGTCCCATAGATCGTCGTAGACCTGCGCGCGGCAGTCCTCGTTCAATATCTCGTGGCGCAGGCCGGGATAGAGCTTCAGCTCCGCGTCGCGCACACCGGCGCGGCGAAAGCTCTCGCAGGCCGCGCGCACGCCCTTGCCCATGCCGCCCACGGGGTCGCGGTCGCCGGAGATGAAGAGTACGGGCGTCGCCATGTTCATGTGCCGCAGGTTGGCAGGTTTCTTGAGGAAGGCCATGCCGTCGAGCAGCTCGAGGAACAGCCCCGTGCTCGCCATGCCGCCGCAGAGCGGATCGGCAATGTAGGCGTCCACGTTTTCCTCGCTCACGCTCAGCCAGTCGTAGCCCGTGCGGTTGGGCGCGAAGGCTTTGTTGTAGGCGCCGAAGGCGAGCTTCTCCACGACGTCGCTCGCGTTCTCGCGTCCGACCTTCTTTGCCAGCACGCCCGCGAGCGCCTTGCCGCCGATGAGCATCGCGTCGGGATTCTGTCCCGTGCCCATCAGGATCGCGCCCTTAACCGTGCCGGGATAGCGGATGAGGTAGGTGCGTGTGAGGAACGAGCCCATGGAGTGTCCCATGATAAAATACGGCAGCTCCGGATAGGCTTCGCCGGTCCGGCAGCGAAGCGTGTACATATCGTCTACGACATGCTGCCAGCTGCCCTTTTCGCCGAAGTAGAGCCGCGGCGCACCCTCGGCGACCGACTCGCCGTGGCCGAGGTGGTCGTTCGCCACGACCAAAAAGCCGTGCGCGTTCAGGAAGCGCGCGAACGGCTCGTAGCGCAGCGCGTACTCCGCCACGCCGTGCGCGATCTGCAAAATGCCGACCGGCTCCCTCTCCGGATGCCATTCGACCGCGTGGATGGCCGTCCTTCCGTCGGCGGAGGGAAAGGTAAATTCTTTTCGATTCTCCATAGCGCAAGGCTCCTTTGTATGATATAATCCGAAAAACAGGTCTTTTTTAGTATACCACATCGTTTTTCGAAATAACAGGGGGTATTTATGGGCAGTTTCATCCTTGCGCTCGACCAGGGCACGACCAGCTCCCGCGCCATTCTCTTTGACCGCGGCGGCCGCGTCGCCGCGATGGCGCAGCAGACCTTTCCGCAGCACTACCCGCAGCCCGGCTGGGTCGAGCACGACCCGCTGGAGCTCTGGGAGAGCCAGCGCAGCGTGGCCGCGCAGGCGCTCGAAGGGCTCGGGCCGGACGCGCACATCGCGGGCATCGGCATCACGAACCAGCGCGAGACGACGATCCTGTGGGACAAGGCGACCGGTGAGCCGGTGTACAACGCCATCGTCTGGCAGTGCCGCCGCACGGCGGGCATCTGCGACAGGCTCAAGGAAACGCCGGGCATGGCGGAGACGATCGCGGAGAAGACGGGTCTGGTCATCGACGCCTACTTCTCCGGCACGAAGCTCAAATGGCTGCTCGACAATATTCCCGGCGCGCGGGAGCGTGCCGGGCGCGGCGAGCTGCTCTTCGGCACGGTGGAAACGTGGCTCATCTGGCGTCTCACCGGCGGGGCCGCCCATGTGACCGACTACTCCAACGCCAGCCGCACGATGCTCTTCAACATCCATACGCTCGCGTGGGACGAGGAGCTGTGTCGGCTCCTCGATATCCCCATGTGCCTGCTCCCCCGCCCCGTTTCCAACAGCGAGATCTACGGCACGGTCGCGCCCGGCATCGAGGGACTGGAGGCGCTCGCGGGCGTTCCGGTCTGCGGCGCGGCGGGCGATCAGCAGTCGGCGCTCTTCGGGCAGGGCTGTCACGAGCGCGGGCAGGCGAAAAACACCTACGGCACCGGCTGCTTCACGCTGATGAACGTCGGCGAGCGCGCCGTGCGCTCGCGCGCGGGCCTCGTGACCTCGGTGGCGTGGAGCCTCGGCGGAAAAACGACCTACGCGCTCGAGGGCAGCGTGTTCAACGCCGGCAGCGCCATTCAATGGCTGCGCGACGAGTTGGGGCTGATCGGCACCTCGCACGAGTGCGACCTTCTCGCCGAGAGCGTGCCGGACGCGGGAGGGGTCTACCTCGTGCCCGCCTTCACCGGTCTCGGCGCGCCGTACTGGGATATGTACGCGCGCGGGTGCATCGTCGGCGTGACGCGCGGGACGACGCGCGCCCACATCGCCCGCGCGGTGCTTGAGGCCATCGCCTTCGAGGTGACCGACCTGATGAACGCCATGCGGCAGGACGCGGGCTGCGAGATCACCGTGCTGCGCGTGGACGGCGGAGCGAGCGTGAGCGACGTGATGCTCCGGTTCCAGTCCGACCTGCTGCGCATTCCGGTGGACCGCCCGCAGATGGTGGAGACGACCGCCTTCGGCGCGGCGGCGCTGGCGGGCCTTGCCGTCGGCTTCTGGCAGAGCACGGACGAGGTGCGCGCCCTGCGCGTGAGCGACCGCGTGTTCTCCCCCGAGCGGGCGCAGGCCGAGTGCGATGAAAAATACCGGCTGTGGAAGCGCGCGGTGAGCTGCGCCTGCGGCTGGATCGAAAAGACATGAAATGTGCCGAAATATTCAGACTACAGACACAGAATGTTTACATTCTCGTACATTTCTTCGCTTGCAAGCGAAGAAATGTGCGCGTATAATAGGGGCAACAGGAAAACCCCGCATAATAGAAAGGAGAAGAAGATCATGGCATTTTTTGAGGATCTGAGCAGGAAGGTACAGGACGTCGCGTTTGCCGCGGCCGAAAAGGGCAAGGAGGTCGCCGCCATTGCCAGCGAGAAGGCACAGGACGCCGCCGAGACCGTTAAGACCAACGTCGCCATCGCCGGCGAGCAGCGCGCCATTGAGAAGAACTACCGCGCCATCGGCGAGTGGTATGTTTCCGAGCTCAAGGGCGAGGCTCCCGAGGCGGTCGCCGACATCGTCGCCGCCATCCGCGCCAGTCAGGCGAGGATCGCCGCGCTGCAGGGCGAGGATGCGCCCGTCGAGGCCGAATGTGCCGACGTCACCGAGGCCGCTCCCGCCGAAGCGCCGGTCGAGGCTCCCGCTGAAGCGCCTGCCGAGGCTCCCGTACAGGAGTAAGCACACCGCGCATAAAAAAGGAACGCAGCTGCACAGCAGCCGCGTTCCTTTTTTTATGTCTTCTTACGCGAGGAAGCCCTTGAGGATGGTATCCTCCGCCTCCTCGGCGGTCAGGCCGAGGGTCTGGAGCTTGAGGAGCTGGTCGCCGGCGATCTTGCCGATGGCGGCCTCATGGATGAGCTGGGCGTCCGTGGAGTTCGCCGCGATCTCAGGAATGGAGCGGATCTTCGCGCTGCCCATGATGATGGAGTCGCATTGGACATGGCCGAAGCACTTCGCGTTGCCGACCATGCGGGGGTAGAAGAGCTGGCTGGACTCGTCCTGCGCAACGGAGCGGGAAATGACGCGCCCACGGGAATTCTCGCCGTCGAGCACGATCTCCATATCGCTCGTGGCCTCCTGACGGCCATGGGTGAGCAGGCGCTCGGTGACGACGCCCTCGGCGTCCTTGCCGCAGACAATTTTCGTGTAGCGCTTGGTGGAGTCGATGCCGCGGATCTGCACGGTGTCCATCTGGATGCTCGCGCCCTCCTCCAGATACACGATGGTCTGGGGGTTCATGACGTTTTTGCCGCTGCCGTCACCCTCGCCGTAGTGCTTTTCGGAGTAGTGGACGTGGGAATTTTTGCCGACGTAGAAGGTGTGTACGCCGTCATGGCGGCTCTCGTCACAGCCGGAGTTGTGGATG
>CALDMA010000041.1 GCA_937915075.1 uncultured Oscillospiraceae bacterium | reverse complement strand
AAGTACAGCGTCAGCCGGAACATGGTCAAGCCGAAGGTGGAGCACTTGTACACATACTCACCGGCGCCGCTGCGGGTGCCGGCCGGGGCCTCGGCGCTGCCGGGGACGCGGTACGATCCGGAGGCAGGGGTGAACTTCGTGCGGTACATACCCGCCCAGCGGGATCCCGCCCGGAAGGTGGGCGGCAGCAAGGAGATGGCCATCGCCTATGCCGGAGAGCCTCTGGAGGGAGGTGACGGGGATGGGGTTTAAAAAGCTGCGGGGTGTGAAGCTGCCGGAGGAGAAGCAGGGCTTCATCCGCTACACCTGTCTGACGCTCTCGGAGCAGCCGAAGTGGATACAGGAGAAGGTCAAATACACCTGCGACATGGTCGGAGGTGCGTATAGCCATGCCCTTTTTGAGCTGATGACCACGCGAAAGAGCGTGACGGCCATCTCGCTGGACCACGCCATCACGGAGAGCGTGCTGTACGACATGAGGAAGGCCTTTTACGAGAGCTGGTGACGGCTCGCTTTTCTGGGATAACGGACACGCTTTAGCTGAATGAATTGCCCGGAAGCTGTGATTTTGCACGGCTTCCGGGATTTTTGCGCTTTTCTGCATTTCCGTGATAACTGCACGTTGAAGTGTTGCACAATGGATAAAACGGAGAGTATTCACCGGCGGAAAGGAGGCGGGCGCCGTGGCTGAAAAGGGACAGAAACAACTGAGCGAGAAGCAGCGGCGCTTCGTGCGGGAGTGGCTGGTGGACATGAACGGCACGAGGGCCGCTGTCCGGGCGGGGTACAGCGAGAAAAGCGCGGCCAACACGGCCAGCCGATTGATGAAGGATCCGGCGGTGCAGGCCTATCGGAACGAGCTGCTGAAGGCGAAGTTCGACGAGCTGGGCATCACGCGGCACTCGCTGGCGGTGGAGGTGTACGAGATGATGCAGAAGTGCAAGGGCGGCACCCCGCACCTGGTGTGGAACAGCGACACCAGGACCTACGAGCCGGACGGCACATGGGAGCAGAACGAGAAGGGCCTGTACAAGGGCGCGGAGCTGCTGAGCCGGCTGCTGGACAAGCTGGACGGCGCGGCCGAGGACGAGGGCGCGGACGATTACGAGAAAATGCTGACCGGCGGGAGCCGGGAATTCTGACGGGAGGAAGCCATTATGAAGACTGACGACAAAGTACAGGTGAGCGTGGAGCTGCTGGAAAACGCTGTGTGGGTGATGGACAAAGCCATGGATGCTATTTCTGTGGCAAAAGAACGGCTCGAAAAGAGGCTCGATGTGGGGTACGCCGGAGTGCTGGCCATGGCAGGGCACGAACTGAACATGGCGGCGGATGACCTGCTGACGGCAGCCCGCGGCGAGAAAGGCGGTGCGGAATGAGCCGTCAGAAGGACCAGGAGAAGCTGCAGGTGTGGCAGGAGCGCCTGGCGCTGGCGGAGAACGCCATCGCCGGGGAACGTGAGAGGATGATCCGGCGGGAGAAGCAGTACGAGGGCGACCACACCATCTACGCCCCGGACGGCACGGCGGCCAGGGAGAGCCTGGCCAGCCATGTGCGGAATGTGAGCTTTGAGATCATCGAAACGCAGATAGACAGCACCATCCCCTCGCCGAAGGTGACGGCGGTGCGGGAGGAGGACGAGTGGCTGGCGGACGTGATCGAGGCCATGCTGCGGGACGTGATGGACCGGCTGCCCTCGGAGCGCATGAACGACGAGGGCGAGAGACTGAGCCCGGTGCAGGGCGGCTACGGCTTGCTGGTGGACTGGCTGGACAGCGTCAGCGGAAAGGACTGGCTGGGCGATCTGAAGGTGAGCCTGGTCCATCCCTATGGCATCGTGCCCCAGGCGGGCATGACGCAGGTGGCGGACATGGATTTCTTTTTCCTCAAGACGCCGCAGACGAAGCGGCAGATCCGGAAGTTCTACGGCGTGGACGTGGCCGATGAGAACGAGAGCGATCCGGACGCCCGGCGGCTGGGCGCGTCGGCGGACACCACGGATCAGCTGGTGACGATGGTGACCGCCTACTACCGCAACGGCAAGGGCGGCATTGGGCGGCTGCGCTGGGTGAACGACGTGGTGCTGGAGGACCTGGAGGACTACCAGCTGCGGCGGGTACACCGCTGCGCCGTCTGCGGCGCCGTGGGCGACGGCAAGAAGTGCGCCTACTGCGGCTCCAAGAAGTTCGAGGACGAGGTTATGGAGTACGAGGAGCTGACGGAGGACATCGTGCTGCGCAGCGGCACGGTGATCCCGGCGGTGAGCACCGTGCGGGACGAGCTGGGCCAGCCGGTGGCGCTGGAGGCGGGCGCGCTGCTGCCGCAGATGCAGCCGGGCGGCGGTCCGGCGGTGGTCATGACGGAGGCGGCCTACCGGCAGGAGCAGACGCGCATCCCCTACTACAAGCCGGACGTGTTCCCGCTGGTCATCCGGAAAAATGTGAGTATGCCGGGGCGGTTCTGGGGCAGCAGCGACCTTGACGCCATCTTTGACCAGCAGAACAGCCTGAACAAGCTGTGCACGAAGATGAACACGAAGGTGCTGTCCGGCGGCAGCTTCACCACCGTGCCGCCCGGCGCACAGTTCGTCACCGACAAGGACGGCGTGCGGGTGGAGCTGCAGAACGCGGCACAGCTGGAGATGATCAAGACCTTCAACACGCAGGTGGACATCAACACGGACCTTGCTATGATGGCGCAGATCTACGAGCAGGCCCGGCAGACCATCGGCATCACGGACAGTATGCAGGGCCGGAAGGATCCCACGGCCACCAGCGCCGTGGCCAAGGAGTTCAGCGCCCAGCAGGCGGCGGGCCGCCTGGAGAGCAAGCGGGTGATGAAGCGGGCTATGTACCAGGATCTGTTCGAGGCCATCTTCAAGTGGATGCTGGCCTACTGCGACGAGCCGCGGACCATCCGGCGGACGGACGAGCACGGCGACGTGGCGTATGTGACCTTCGACCGCCACGACTTCCTGTACCAGGACGAGGCGGGGGACTGGCAGTACAACACGGACTTCCTGTTCTCCTGCGACAGCTCGGCGCCGCTGGCCTCGGACCGGCAGGCGCTGTGGAAGGAAACGCGGATGAACTTCCAGGAGGGCGCTATGGGCAGCCCCACGGAGATCACGACGCTGCTGCGGTTCTGGGAGCAGATGGAGAAGCTGCACTACCCCATGGCCGGGGACATGGTCAAGAGCCTGCGAGATCAGATGGAGCGCCAGCAGGCCCAGCAGATGCAGCAGACGGCGGCGGACAATTCCGGCGGCACCGGCGGCACGGAGCCCACGGCGGAGGAGCTGCTGACGATGGCGGCACAGCAGGGAGGGGGCGAGATGGCATGAAGTGCCCGGAATGCGGACTGGAGATGATGATCTACAGCGCCGCGGTGAACGCGGACGGCGGCAGCGAGACCGCCTATGTGTGCCGGAACCCCAAGTGTGCCCGGTACGACCGGCGGCTCAAGAAAAAGAAGGACGCTCCGGCGGCGGACGATGCGGCCGAAGCGTGAGGCGGCCCTCCGGGGCCGCGGTGGGTGGTTTCGCACACCGCCCGGAGCCAGACAGATTTTCCTCCTGTCTTACTACCGGACGCCCTGCCGAAGGGCGGGGCATCCACCGCAGCCCCGGAGCTGCACAGGACAACGTTTCGCCGGCGGGACGGCGGGAAAAACCCGAATACGGCGAAAGGAGGACATGAGGCATGGAGAAAAAGAAGGGCTACATCGGCAGCATCGCCAACGTGGGTAGCCAGCGCGTGGAAGCGCCCGCCCAGAAGGCAGCGCCCGCCCAGAAGGGCACCGTGCGCTTCACCGGCACCGACCTTCGGACCGGGAATGGCGGCAGCAAGGATAAGCGCAAGTAAGCGCGTCCTGCTGGCACCGACAACACATCACCGCCTGCGGGCGGGACATTTCGCTTGGCCCCGGCGGAAAAGGGGCGCATTCGCACCGAACGCGGAAAAATCGGAAAGGAGAACACCATGAACGGATTGACGGAACAGGACTATGCGGAGGCCTTCGGCGTGGAGCTGCCCGGTGAGGGCGGCGCGGCGGACGACGGCACGCAGGAGCCTGTGGAAAACGGTACCGGCGGCGCCGGTGAAGAAGGCGCGGCACAGGAGCCGGGCGCGGAAGCCCATGAGGACGGCGGAGATCCTGCTGAAGCGGGAGGCGGCGCAGCAGCGCCGGGCGCGGAAGCGGGACAGAGCACCGAGGAACGCAGCCGACAGGCCTACGGACGCCGGGCGCGGGAGCGCGAGGCGGAACGGCAGGCCTTGACCGCGGCGGCGCAGGCCCGCGTGGACGCGGTGTACGCCGACCTGTTCGCGGGGCAGACGAACCCCTACACCGGCCAGCCCATCCGCACGGAGGCGGACTTCCGGGCCTATCAGGAGGCCAAGGCCAGACAGGAGCGCGAGGCACAGATGCTGTCCGCCGGTGTGGATCCGGCGGCGCTGCAGGGCATGGTGGACGACGCCGTGAAGCCCCTGCGGGAGCAGGTGCAGCGCCAGCGCCTGGAGGGCATGAGCGCCGAGGCGCGGAACGTGACCGCCCAGGCACAGGCGGCCATCCGGCAGGGCCTTGAGGCCGTGCGGGTGAAGTACGACAGCGGCATCCAGACGCTGGAGGACATCGTGGCCATGCCCACCGGGGAGGCCTTCCGCGGCTATGTGGAAAAGGGATTGTCCATCGAGGACGCCTTCTATATGGCCAACCGGGATGCCGTGGACAAGCGGCGCATGGAGGCGGCCAGACAGGCCGGCATCAAGCAGGCCAGCGGCAAGCGCCACATGGCCCCGGTGCCCGGCGCTGCGGGCGAGGCACCCTACGTCGCCACGCCGCGGCAGAAGGAGCTGTACCGCGAGATCAATCCCAATGCGACGGACGACGAGATCAACGCCGCATACGGAGAATTCTACAAACAGTAAAGCCCCGGACAGGGGCGGGAAAGGAGATAACAAACTATGTTTATGCTTAGCAGAATGCTGGTGGGCAATACGCCCCCCATCGTGTATATGCAGCCCACCGACGGCGAGAGCTACCAGGTGGGCGAGGCGCTGAAGCTGGCCAGCGGCAAGGTGACGCTGTGCAGCGGCGCCGTGGCACCCAGCCATGTGTGCGTGGGCCCCATCGACGACAACGGCGTGGTGCCGTGCGTGGAGGTGCAGAAGTACATGGAGTTCGAGACCACCCTGGGCGTGGCTCCGGCGGACTCCGCGACCGTGGGCGTGGGCGACAAGGTCACCCTGCACACCGACGGTATGCAGGTCACCGCCACCAAGACCAGCGGCGTGGCTGAAGTCACCGGCATCGACGGCCAGACCGTCGGTTCCCGCGTGACGGTGAAGTTCTGAGCGAAGAAAGGAGATACATAACATGAGTGGTTTTCTGACCGTTTCTATCGGTTCCGGCATGAACGGGACCATCTACGGCGATTGCCAGGTGCCGCTGAAGGCATTTCTGGAGAGCCGGGGCGAGGCCTTCCAGCGGGAGAGCCTGCTGCCCTATCTGTACCGCATGGAAAAGAGCCGCCACTGGGCGGAGCGCTATTCCAGCGAGACCGCTATGGGCGACTTCGAGCCCGTGGGTGAAGGCGGCGATTATCCCAAGACCGGCTTTGAGGACGGCTACTTCCGGGACATCGTGAACATGACCTTCAAGCAGTCCTTCTCTGTGACGCAGGAGCTGGTGGAGGACTGCCTGCTGGGCACCATGAAGCAGCGCGCCAACAAGCTGGTGACCGCCTACGGCCGCACCCGCGAGAAGTTCGGCCGCATCCTCTACGCCGGCGGCCTGTACGGCACCACCGTTTCCTACAAGGGCAAGACCTTCGCCTGCGGCAGCGCCGACGGGCAGGCCCTGTTCTCCAAGACGCACCCCAACAAGGTCGACGGCGCCAAGCAGACCAACCTGTACAAGGGCACCTTCACCAACACCCTGCTGGGCAAGATCGAGACCGAGATGCAGAACATCAAGGGCGACAACGGCGAGCTGCTGGGCGTGGCCCCGGACACCATCTGGATCCCCAACGATGCCGCGTTGAAGGACGCCGTGTTCTCCGCCGTGGGCGCCGACAAGGAGCCCACCTCCGGCAACAACGCCTTCAACTACCAGTTCGGCCGCTGGAACATCATCGTGGATCCCTATCTGACCGCCGCGCTGGCTGACCTGGGCAAGAGCAGCGAAAAGCCCTTCTTCCTGCTGGACAGCAAGTTCATTGAGCTGAACGACGGCCCCATCTTCCAGGACCGCGTGCCCCTGGACGTGAAGTCCGTCATCGACACCAACAACGACAACAACGTCTGGCAGGGCCGCGCCCGCTTCGGCGCGGGCTTCGCCGACTGGCGGTTCGTCGCTGTGGGCAATATGTCCACCGGCACCGACCTCACCTGAGAGGAAGGCGGTGGCGGCATGACGTGGGGAGATGTGAAACTGGCTGCGCTGCAGACCATGTACTCCAACGAAGGCGCTGTGCTGACGGAGGACGACATCAACCGTGAGTATATCAATGCCATGCCCGCCAAGGCCAACGAGGCGCTGCAGCAGATCGCGTCCGTTGGCCGCCCCATCCTCAAGTCGTGGCAGATCGAGGTCGACGCCGACGCCGCAGAACCGGCGGTGACGGCGGAGAAGCTGATCCTGCCCAAGACAAAAGACCTATACAAGATACCTCTGCAGGACTACCTGCCGCGCTTCCGCTGCCTGAACAGCAGCGAGGTCATGTTCGCCGACGGCACCGCCTACGGTACCGCGGAGGACTGGAGCATGGAGGGCGACGACGTGTTCGTCATCCCCGGAAGCGTGGTGGGCACCTACACGCTGTGGTACAAGGCGTACCCGCAGACCGTCACGGCGGAAACGCCGGACGAGGAGGAGATCGACCTGGCGGCGGAGGCCGCGGTACTGATCCCGCTGTACATCGCAGCGGAGCTGTACAAGGAGGACGACATCTCCATAGCGACCATACTGCGGAATGAATACGAGGACGGTCTTGTGAAGGTGCAGACGGCTTACGCATCCAGCGGATCGGGTATCCGGTCCGCTGGTGTTCGTAATACGACAGGGTGGTGGTAAGGCATGGCACAATTCACGGTACCGGCGGCAAGCAAGAAGTACAGCGTGGTCATTGAGGCCTTCCGGGGCGTGGACCTGAACAACAGCCCCAGCAACGTGGACAAGTCCAGGTCCCCGGAGGCCCCCAACATGATACGCGACCAGGTGGGCAAGGTCCGCAAGCGGACCGGCTACACCACGATGGTGACGGCTTACGGCAACGCGGCCATCAACGGCATCCACCGGCTGGCCGGGGAGGTGCTGGTCCATGCCGGCGGGAAGCTGTACCGGCGGAACATCGGCACGGACGGCGCGTGGACGCTGGAGGCCATAGGGGACATGGCGGACGCCAGGAGCCGCAGCTTCGTCTTTGACGAGAAGCTGTATCTGCTGGACGGCAGTGTGTACCGCGTCTATGACGGCACGACGCTCTCGGCGGTCAGCGACAACGCCACGGTGCCGACGATCATCATCTCCCGCCGCCCCACCGGCGGCGGAACGGCCTATCAGGGGCTGAACCTCATCGGAAGGAAATGGACGGAGAGCTTCCTCGGCACAAAGGACGCCACGGTGTACCAGCTGACCACGGAGGGGCTGGACAGCGATCCCGTGACGGCGGAGGTGCTGAACAGCGACGGCGAGTGGGTGGCCAAGGTGGAGAACACGGACTTCACCGTGGACAGGGAAGCGGGGAAGGTGACGTTCAACACCGCGCCGGGGGAAAGCCCGGTGACGGGACAGGACAACGTGCACATCACCGCCTCCAAGACGCGGGAGGGGTACGCGGACACCATCAACCACTGCACCATCCCGGCGGTGTACGGCGTGGGCGGTGCTACGGACCGGGCGTTCCTCAGTGGGAACAGCGACAAGAAGGGCACGGACTTCTACAGCGAATTCGACGATCCGGCGTTCTTCCCGGACACCAACTACACCAAGATCGCCCGCGACGGCGGCGAGGTGGTGGGCTACACCGTGCTCAGCAATACACTGGCGGCGTTCCTCACCGGCAGCGCCGACGGCCGGAACGTGGTGGTGCGTACCGGCTCGCTGAACGAGGACGGCGAGGCGGTGTTCCGCATCACCAACACCATCATCGGGCAGGACGCGGTGGCCCCGGACACCTTCTGCCGGACGGACAAGGAGCCGCTGTTCCTCACGGACCGGGGCGTGTTCGCCATCACGGCGGAGGAACTGACCGGCGAGAAGTACAGCCAGGAGCGCAGCTACTACATCGGCAGCGCCATACGCGAGGCGGAGGACCGCAGCGCGGCCAGCGCGTGCATCTACGGCGACTTCTACGCCATGGCGCTGGACGGCACGGTGTATCTGCTGGACTTGCAGCAGAAGACCTACGAGAAGAACAGCCCCTACAGCAGCTTTCAGTATGAGTGCTACTACTTCCCGGACATCCCGGCCCGCGTCGTGTTCACAGACGAGGACGGCGCGCTGTGCTTCGGCACGGCGGACGGGAAGCTCTGCCGGTTCGCATCAAGCCTGGACAGCCCGGCCAGCTACAACGACGACGGCGCGGCCATCACGGCCTACTGGGACACGGCGGACTTCGACGGCAACCTGTTCTTCCAGACCAAGTCGTTCACAGGCGTGGCCGCCCGGCTGGCGGCGGCACCTGTTACCGGCGTGAAGATCTACGCGCTGGTGCGGGGTATCTGGAAGCAGGTATACGACGCCAAGAGCAAGGCCCGGTATCTGAGCTTCGAGTACATCGACTTCGGGAAGTTCACCTTCAGCGGAGATCAGACGCCGCGCACGCTGTACGGCAAGGTGAAGCTGAAAAAGGTGGACAAGGTGCGGTTCCGGCTGCGGAACGACGAGGTGAACGAGCCCTTCGGCCTGTACGCCTTCGGCGTGCAGTACAAGGAGCCGGGCACCAACTACAGGAGATAAGGCGGTGAACACATGGGACTGAGCGATTTCAAGATCACGGATGCCGACATTACCAGTAAAGGCGTACAGGCATCCCCGGACCAACTCAGCGGGACGGCTGAGGAAAACAAAAAGGTCTTTGACCGGCTCACCTCCGGGCCGGTGAAGGACGGGCACAACGAGCTCATCGACGCGCTGATCGCGCTGGGCGTGGAGCAGCTCATCCAGTACGGCAGCGAGGATATCAAGTATATCCGGCTGAATGCGGACGAGCACATCGAGGTATCCTCGGACGGTGCGACGTGGACGGAGGTGGCCTCCTCCGGGCATTTGATCTACGACGCGGCGGGGCAGCAGATGCCGCAGCGGAGCCGGCTGAAGTTCGGCGGGGCCAGCGTGGTGACGGACGACGGCACCTACACCATCGTATCCGGCGTGAAGGGCGACAAGGGCGACACCGGCGCGAAGGGCGACAAGGGCGACAAGGGCGACACCGGCGACCAGGGGCCGCAGGGCGCGGCATGGTATCCGGCGGTGGACGGCCTGGGCAACCTGACGTTCGTGCTGAGCGAAACGGCCACGCCGCCGCCCGCCTACAACATCCGCGGCCCCCAGGGCCCCCAGGGCGTGCAGGGTTTGCAGGGCGCCACGGGCGCCACCGGCCCCCAGGGTATCCAGGGCCCCCGCGGTTTGCAGGGCGCTAAGGGTGAGAAGGGCGCTACCGGCGCGACAGGCGCCACCGGCCCTGCCGGTCCTGCCGGCGCA
>CALDMA010000040.1 GCA_937915075.1 uncultured Oscillospiraceae bacterium | reverse complement strand
ACTCAGAGGGATAATAGCCGTGCTCACCGCACCGGATGATAATAAGCTGACCGCTGGACGGCAGAACGGAAAAACAGGTTTCCGGCAGGTCATTTCTGAATGGCAGCTTTCTTTTCATCGGCTCTGTTCCTGCTGGCGCTTGCGGTGCCAGCCTTCCAGCAGCTTGATAATGACATCTTCCATCTGCTTCGGGGTATAGCTGGAGGGAAAGTACTTTTGCAGACGGTCATTACGGATCGTAACCTTGCGCTCCAATGGTTTTTCTTCTCGCATGATCATGTCGATGATGTTATTTTCCAATTTACCCTCGGCGCTGATCTGTTTGAGCCGTTGGGCCTGCCCCAGCGATGGGGATACCTCGTCACGCTCCATAACCAGCAGGAGGTAGGTTTGTTCTTTCTCGGACAGGTGGGAGATAAAATCTGCGGCAGGCGCAAGTTTCAAAGTGCCATTATCAACGGCATCAATGAGCGGTGGAATAAGGAAATTTAAGCGTATGTACCGCTGGATTTGTGTCGCGCTCTCCTTAACTTGTTCGCTGAGTACACTAACAGAATAGTTTGCTTTTAACTTCTCCCCATTTTGGGGAGAAGTGCCTTCGCGATTTTGCCCCTGCCGTTTCATGGCGTCCAGCTTCAGCTTGTAGGCTTTGGCTTTCTCACTCGGCAATAAGTCCTCGCGGTTGATGTTGTAGTCCACCACTAAAATGTCCGCTTCATCGTTGCTGTAATTACGGACAATGACCGGACGGGTATCCAGCCCCACGGCCCTTGCACAGTAATCCCGCCGATGGCCGGAGATAATTTCATATCCACCGGCATCGCGGGGGCGGACGATCAGCGGCTCGGCAATCCCGATATGCTCAATGCTGTCCATGAGCCGCACCAGATCAGGCGTAGGACGGTCGATGGTGTACGGCTGGCGGGAGTATGGGAAAACCTCTGCAGCGGGGGCGATCTGAATACGCTCCTGCCGGTCGGCTTCGCGCTCTGCGTCCGTTTTGAACAGGTCATCGTACCGGGTCAGTTCGATGCCGCTTAATTTGCTTGCCAAGGTTTAGCACCTCCCTCGTCAGATTTTCATACGCCAGCGCCGCCCTGCCGCTTCGGTCGTGGTCGTAAATGCTTTTGTTTTCCACGCTGATTTCCGCTGCCCGAATGGAACGGGGGATTTCGCTTGCGAACACATGACCGCCGTATGTCTTGCGGATCAGGCCATTGATCTCCCGTGCCAGCGTGGTGCGGCTATCTACCATCGTGAGCAAAATTCCGTCCACCTCCAGCTTTGGATTGAGCTGCCGCTTGACGCGGGTGATGGTTCGTAAAAGCTGTTCCAGCCCCTTTGCTGGGAGATACTGCGCCTGCACAGGGATAATCACGCTGTCCGCAGCGGTCAGAGCATTGATCGTCAGCATACCCAGCGAGGGCATACAGTCGATGAGCGCGTAATCGTAGCGGTCTGCCACGGTGGACAGATATTGCCGCAACACCGTTTCACGGCTCATTGTGTTGACCAGCGTGACCTCCAACGCCGACAGCTCGATATTGGCGGGGACAAGGTGGACGCCGGATTGGTGGTGCAGAATGCCCTC
>CALDMA010000039.1 GCA_937915075.1 uncultured Oscillospiraceae bacterium | reverse complement strand
TGAATTTCGGCTGCGGTACGGTCACGACGAATTACGACGGCTTCAAAAAATACCGCTGCACCATCGGGGACGACAGCTTCATCGGCTGCAACACCAATCTGGTCGCGCCGGTCAAGGTGGGCGAGGGCAGCTACATCGCCGCCGGCTCCACCATCACGGACGATGTGCCCGCCGACGCGCTGGCGCTCGCCCGCATGAAGCAGACGGTCAAGGAGGGGTGGGCGGCCCGCCGCCGCGCCTTGTTCGGCAAGAAGGAAAAGTAAAAACTTTTACATAAAAAATTTACCAAGGGAGAGTGGAAACAATGATTTCTCACGGCAAGGACATCAAGATCTTCACCGGCAACGCCAACCCCAAGCTCGCAGCGGACATCTGCAAGATCATCGGCACCAAGCTCGGCGAGAGCGAGGTCAAGAGCTTCGCGGACGGCGAGGCCTCCGTCTCTCTGTATGAGACCGTGCGCGGCAGCGACGTGTTCCTCATCCAGTCCACCTGCAAGCCCGTCAACGACAGCCTCATGGAGCTGCTCATCATGGTCGACGCCTGCCGCCGCGCCAGCGCGGGCCGCATCACCGCGGTCATGCCCTACTTCGGCTATGCCCGTCAGGACCGCAAGGCCAAGAGCCGCGATCCCATCTCCGCCAAGCTCGTCGCCAACATGCTCGTCGCCGCGGGTGTTGACCGCGTGCTGACGATGGACCTGCACGCCAATCAGATCCAGGGCTTCTTTGATATCCCGGTGGATAACCTGTTCGGCAACCCCATCTTCGTCGATTACTACGCCAAGAAGTTCGGCGCTGTCTGCGAGGATATGGTCGTCGTCTCCCCCGACGTCGGCTCCGTCGCCCGCGCCCGCACCTTCGCCCAGAAGCTGCACATGAACCTCGCTATCGTCGATAAGCGCCGTCAGAAGGCCAACCAGTGCGAGGTCATGAACGTCATCGGCGACGTTGAGGGCAAGGAGTGCATCCTCTTCGACGATATGGTCGATACCGCCGGCTCGCTCTGCAACGCGGCGAAGGCCATCGTTGAGGTCGGCGGCGCGAAGAAGGTCTATGCCTGTGCGTCCCACGGCGTGCTCTCCGGTCCCGCGCTCGAGCGTCTGGAGAAGAGCTGCATCGAGGAGCTGGCGCTGCTCGATACCATTCCCGCTCCCGTCGGCGAGGCCGAGCTGGCCAAGGCCCGAATTAAGTACCTGACCGTCGCGCCCATGTTCGCCGAGGCGATCGAGCGCACCTATCAGGAGATCTCCATCGCGAAGCTGTTCAACTAAGGGCATTTCAAAAAAGAGCGGCGGAAGGCCGCTCTTTTTTATACGAGGGTTATCGTCATGTTTTTTGAAAAGAAAGTCACCGGGCCTGCGGAATGGCTGCTCGTCTGCTTGGGGAACTACGGCAAGCAGTATGAGAACACGCGCCACAACATCGGCTTCATGGCCGCCGAGCGGCTCATTGACAAGCGGGACCTGCGTTGCAACCGTCTGCGCTTCCGCGCGCTGACGGAGCTGATCGAATTCGGCGGGGCGCGCGTGCTGCTGATGATGCCGCAGACCTATATGAATCTCTCCGGCGAGGCGGTGGGCGAGGCGGCGCGGTTCTATAAGATTCCGAGCGACCATGTGCTCGTTATCTACGACGACGTTTCGCTGCCGCTCGGCAAGCTGCGCATCCGCGACAAGGGCTCTGCCGGCGGGCACAACGGCATCAAGAACATCATCGCCCACCTCGGCACCGACATGTTCCCGCGCGTGAAGGTCGGCGTCGGCGCGCCGAGCCATCCGGACTATGACATGGTGGACTGGGTGATCGGCAGCTTCTCCGCGCAGGAGAAGAAGATCGTGGACGAGGCGCTCGACCGCGCGCTCGACGCGGCGGAGTGCATCATTTCCCGCGGCGTGACCGAAGCGCAGAACCGCTTCAACTGAGAAAACGCCGCGGCGGGCGGCGGAGCTGTTTGCGCGAAAAGTTTATCATTCGTTCATTTACTTTTCTCCTCCGGCGTAGTATACTGCCGGAGGAGAAGCCCTTTTCGGGCATCTCAGGAGAACATGGAAAACAATGTGTGTGGGTACAGACCGTCCGGCCGGGGATGATCTGCGCCCTTTTGCGCGTTGTGGCGAAAAAGGAGGGGGACATTCATGCAGGAGCTGAACCGGCAAATGATGACGCTGCCGGAGCTGCGGGAGCTGGAGGAGATCATCCGCTTCGGCACGGGACCGGCGGCGGTCAGCGGCGTGAGCGGCGTACACCGCGCGATGCTCGGCGCGGCGCTGCGGCAGGAGACAAAGCGCCCCCTTGCCGTCCTCTGCGCCGACGAGCAGGAGGCGCGGCGCATGGCCGCAGACCTCGTCGCCCTGACGGGAGAGGAATGTGTGACGCTCTTTGCCCGCGAATGGCAGCTGCGCGACCGCGTGGCGGCCTCCCACAGCTTCGAGCAGGAACGGCTGGACGCGCTGTGCCGCATGGCGTTCGGCAGGACGGGCATCGTCGTGGCGACGGTGGACGGTATGCTGCAGCGCACCCTGCCGCCGACGGCGCTGCGCGACGCGGTGCTCACGCTCAGGATCGGGGAGGAGCACGATCTGCGCGCGCTCGCCGAACGCCTGACCGCCGCGGGTTATGTCCGCTGCGAGCAGGTCGAGGGCGCGGGGCAGTTCGCCGTGCGCGGCGGCATTTTAGACGTCTATTCCCCAATGAGCGCGCCGGTGCGCGTCGAATTTTTCGATACTGAGATCGACGCGATGGGCGAGTTTGACGTCGCCACGCAGCGCCGCACGAAAAATCTCGAGGAGCTGACCGTTCTGCCCGCTGCCGAGGTGCTTCCCTTTGCCGCCGAGGGCGGACGGGACGCGATGCTCGCGCGTATGGAGCACGCCGCGGCGCAGCTGGCAAAAAAGGAGACCACGGAAAAGACCGCCGCGGCGATCCGCGCGGATATGGACCGCCTGCGCGAGGGGCTGCCGCTCGGCGGTATGGACCGCTACCTTGCCGCCGCCTACCCGTCCGCCGTCTGCGCGGCGGACTACCTGCCGGAGGGGAGCATTGTGCTCGTCTGCGAGGGCAGCCGCGTCATGGAGCGCGCGAAGGGCTGTGCCTTTGAATGGGGCGAGGACCTGAAGATTCTGCTGGAGGAGGGCGTGCTCGCGGGGCAGTTCGCCTCGCTCGCGGTCGAGCTCGAGGACCTGACGCGGCGGCTGCAGGGCAGCTTCCCGCTGCTTTTGTGCGACAGCCTGCCGACCTCGCGCTATCTGGCCCCGCCGAGGGCGATGCTCAGCATCAACGCGCGGCAGCTGCCGTCCTACGGCGGCAGTCTTGAGACCGCCGCCGCGGACATGGAGCACTATCTTGCCGCGGGCAGCGGCGTGCTGGTGCTCTGCGGCAACGAAACGCGCGCGAAGAATTTTCGCCGCCTTCTGGAGGAGCGCGGCGTGCGTGCGCGGCTCGATCTCACCGATCGGACGCTGCCTGCCGCGGGCGAGACCGTCATTGGCCTCGGCGCGCTGAGCGCGGGCTGCGAGTACCCGCAGCTCCGTCTTGTTATTCTGACCGAGGGGCAGCTTCTTGCGCCGGTCGGCGGCAAGGCGCCGCGCGCGGTGCGGCAGAAAAAGGATTCGAGCCGTCAGAAGCTCCGCTCCTACACCGACCTGACGCCGGGCGACCTCGTCGTTCACCAGCGCCACGGCATCGGCCGCTTTGTCGGCATGGAGCGCATTCGCGTGGACGGCGCGGACAAGGATTATATCAAGATCGCCTACGCCGGCAGCGACAGCCTGTACGTTCCCGCGACGCAGCTCGATATGGTGTCGAAGTACATCGGCAGCCACGGCGGCGGGGAGGAGGGCGAGCACGTCAAGCTGAACAAGCTCGGCGGAACGGACTGGACGAAGGCCAAATCCCGCGCCAAGGCCGCGGCGAAGGACCTTGCGAAAGGGCTCATCAAGCTCTACGCCGAGCGGCAGCGCCGCCCCGGCTTCGCCTTTTCACCGGACTCCACCTGGCAGCGCGAGTTTGAGGACGCCTTCGACTATGAGGAGACGGACGATCAGCTTCGCGCCATCGCGGAGATCAAGAGCGACATGGAGCGCTCGCGTCCGATGGACCGTCTGCTCTGCGGCGACGTGGGCTACGGCAAAACGGAGGTCGCGCTGCGCGCGGTGATGAAATGCGTGCTCGATGGCAAGCAGGCGGCCATTCTGGTGCCGACCACCGTGCTGGCGCAGCAGCATTATGCCACCGCCATCAACCGCTTCCGCAGCTTTCCAGTGACGATCGAGGTGCTCTCGCGCTTCAAGACGCCGGCGCAGAAGAAAAGGATTTTGCAAAGCGCGGCGGAGGGAAAGATCGACCTGCTCATCGGCACGCACTCGCTGCTGCAAAAGGGACTGCACTTCAAGGACCTCGGATTGCTCGTCATTGACGAGGAGCAGCGCTTCGGCGTGACGCACAAGGAAAAGCTCAAGGAGCTTTCCAAGCAGGTGGACACGCTCACGCTCTCCGCAACGCCCATCCCGCGCACGCTGAACATGGCGCTGTCGGGCATCCGCGATATGTCCACCATCGAAATGCCGCCGCAGGACCGCCAGCCGGTGCAGACCTATGTGCTCGAGCACGATTGGGGCGTGATCGCCGAAGCTGTCCGGCGCGAGCTCTCGCGCGGCGGGCAGGTCTACTACCTGCACAACCGCGTGGAGACCATCGACCGCTGCGCCGCGCAGCTCAAAAAGCTCCTCGGCGAGGAAACCAGCATCGCGGTCGCGCACGGCAAGCTGGACGAAAAGGGGCTGAGTCATGTGATGCAGCAGTTCTCCGACGGCGAGGCGCAGATCCTCGTCTGCACGACCATCATCGAGACGGGCATCGACATTCCGAACGTCAATACCCTCATCATCGAGGACGCGGACCGATTGGGTCTTGCCCAGCTCCACCAGATCCGCGGGCGCATCGGGCGCAGCGCGCGCCGCGCTTACGCCTACATGACCTACCGCCCGGGCAAGATACTCACCGAGGTCGCCGCCAAGCGCCTGACCGCCATCCGCGAATACGCGGAGTTCGGCTCGGGCTTCCGCATCGCGATGCGCGACCTCGAGATCCGCGGCGCGGGCAACCTGCTCGGCCCCGAGCAGTCGGGCTACATGATGAGTGTGGGCTACGATATGTACCTGCAGCTTCTGGAGGAGGCCGTGCTCGAGGAGCGCGGCGAGAAGAAGGCGAGCCGCACGGACTGCTCGGCGGACCTGACCGTTTCGGCGAACCTGCCGGAGAGCTACATTCCCTCTCCCGAGCAGCGCATGGATATCTACCGCCGCATCGCGGCGGTGCGCACGCGCGAGGAATCGCAGGACCTGCTCGACGAGCTGCTTGACCGCTACGGCGAGCCGCCGGCGAGCACGCTCGCTCTGCTCGACGTCGCCATGCTGCGCGGCGAGGCGTGCGCGGCGGGCATCCGCGACATTTCTCAGCGCGGCGACACCGTCACCTTTACCTTCGGCGGCGAGATGCCGGTCGAGGCGGTGATGCGCGTTTGCACGATGGGAAAGAACAAGCGACGGCTGACGCTCTCCGCCGGCACCGAGCCGAAGCTTGCGCTGCGGCTCGAAAGGGGCGAGAAGCCGCTTTCTGCGGCGCTTGAGCTGGTCGAGAGCATCGCGCCCGCAGAGGGCGCCTGAACCCGCAGCGCCACGCCCTGCGGCGCGGTGTGATACCCAAATTTGGAAGAAAGAGGAAACGAAGATGAAACGTATTTTGGCCGCGGCGCTTTCACTGGCGCTGCTTGTCTCTCTGGCCGCCTGCGGCGGCAAGGACAGCTTTGACACGGGCAAGGTCGAGGATGGTGTCTGCTATCAGCTGACCGGCATCGCTCCCGATGCCGTCGCAATGAAGGTGGACGGCATCGACGTGCCGATGGATATGTATTTCTATAACCTCTGCTATGCCGCCTCCTACATGGAAAGCTACATGAATATGTATGGCATGGACCTTGACTGGAGCCTGGAGCTGCAGGAGGGCGAAACGGTGCTTGATGTGACGAAGGACAGCATTCTGGAGAACACAAAGAGCTTTGCCGTCATCGAGAAGCTGGCGCAGGAGAACAACGTCATTCTTGACGAGGATGCGCTCAGCGAGCTGGAGGCTGAACGCGCGGAGACCGTCGAGAGCCTCGGCGGCGAGGAAAGCTACCGCGCCGAGCTCGCCAAGCTGGGCCTGAGCGAGGAGACCTATGACCGGATGTGCCGCTCGGATTACCTCTACAGCGCGCTCGAGGAGCTGGCGGCGACCGAGGGCAGCAGCCTCTACGCCACCGACGAGCAGCTGATCGCCTATGCCGCCGAGGAGGGCTATATGACCGCCGACCACATTCTGCTGCTCACGCGCGATATGTCCACCTATCAGGAACTGGACGACGAGACTAAGGCGGAGAAGAAGGCGCTGGCGGAGGAGCTCAAGGCCAAGCTGGGCGCTTACACGGGCGACGATCTGATCGGCTACTTCACCGAGCTTGCCGACGAGTACAGCGAGGACTCCGGCCGCGCGGGCAACCCCGAGGGCTACACCTTCGGCTCCGGTCAGATGGTCGAGGAGTTTGAGAGCGCCGCCGCGGCGCTCGGCGAGGGTGAGGTCAGCGAGATCGTGGAGAGCTACTACGGCTACCACATCATTCTCCGCAAGCCGCTCGATGAGGCGAAGGCCGTGGACGCGGTGCGCGAGACCTATTTCAGCGGCCTGCTCGAAAGCCGCATCGAGGACGCTGCGGTGGAGATGAACCCGGCGGTCGAGGCGCTGGATCTTGTCGATATTTATGATGCCTTCTCGCTGCTGATGGATACCGATGCGGACGGCGATACGGCAGGCGACGCCGCGACGGAAAACGGGCAGGAAACGGCCGAAAGCTGAGAAAGACGCAGGAAATGCTGCAAAACTGTTAATAATTTAACAAAATGCAGGAAAAGCGTCAATTTTTGCGCAGAAAAATGAAATTTTGCAGTTGATTTTTCATACGCGCCTGTTGTATAATCAAAACGAAAATGATCCCCTCTGCGGAATACCAAAATTTTTATGAAAAAGGAGACATCCCATGAAAGAACTCTATGTCGTGAATTGCTGCCGTACCGCGGTCGGCTCCTTTGGCGGTTCCCTGAAGAACACCCCCGCCGCCGAGCTGGGCGCCATCGTTGTCAAGGAAGCCCTCAAGCGCGCCAACGTCGCTCCCGAGAATGTCGATGAGCTGATGTTCGGCTGCATCCTGACCTCCGGCCTCGGCCAGAACGTCGCCCGTCAGGTCGGCGTGGGCGCGGGCCTGCCCTACTCCGTTCCCGCCTACACCGTCGGCATGGTCTGCGGTTCCGGCATGAAGTCCGTCATCGAGGCCGGTCGTGCCATCCTCGCCGGCGACGCCGACATCATCGTCTGCGGCGGCACCGAGAACATGAGCGCCGCTCCCTATGCCGCTCCCGACGCCCGCTGGGGCGCCCGCATGGGCGACAAGAAGCTCGTCGACACCATGATCAAGGACGGCCTGTGGGATGCGTTCAACAACTACCACATGGGCACCACCGCCGAGAACATCTGCGACGTTTGGGGCATCACCCGCGAGGAGCTCGACGCTTTCGGCGCTGCCTCCCAGCAGAAGACTGAGGCCGCGCAGGCTTCCGGCCGCTTCGACGATGAGATCGTTCCCGTTCCCGTGAAGGTCAAGAAGGAGATCGTCGAGTTCAAGAAGGATGAGTTCCCCCGCGCCGGCTCCACGCCCGAGGGTCTTGCCAAGCTCAAGGGTGCGTTCCCGGTCGGCCCCGAGGGCGTTGAGGATCAGATCGTCCACACCTTCCAGCCCACCGAGATCCATGAGGCGGATACCCGCAAGCACGTCCAGCGCGTCACCGCCGGCAACGCCTCCGGCATCAACGACGGCGCTGCCGCCATCGTTCTCGCCTCCGGCGAGGCCGTCAAAAAGTATAACCTCAAGCCCATGGCGAAGCTCATCGGCTGGGGCCAGGGCGGCGTCGATCCCAAGATCATGGGCGTCGGTCCCGTTCCCGCCTCCCGTCAGGCCATGGCCAAGGCCGGCGTGACCATCGACGATATCGACCTCGTCGAGGCCAACGAAGCCTTCGCCGCGCAGTCCATCGCCGTCGCGCGTGAGCTGCACTTTGACATGAGCAAGGTCAACGTCAACGGCGGCGCCATCTCCATCGGCCACCCCGTCGGCGCTTCCGGCGCCCGCATCATCGTTACCCTGCTGCACGAGATGCTCAAGCGTCCCGAGGCCAAGAAGGGTCTTGCCACCCTCTGCATCGGCGGCGGCCAGGGCGTTGCCACCGTGTTCGAGAAGTGCTGAGAAGCGTCTGCCGAACCGAATTGAACCGATAAAAGCATCGCCCGCGAGCTTTCT
>CALDMA010000038.1 GCA_937915075.1 uncultured Oscillospiraceae bacterium | reverse complement strand
CCATTCTGGATCTCTGTGACCGGCGTATTGTGTCTTACGTGCTCAGCGAACGCAATGATAATCCGTTGGTTTTCAAGACCTTTGACAAGGCCGTGCAGGTCAATCCGGATGCGCATCCTCTGTTCCATAGTGACAGAGGTTTCCAGTACACCAACCGCACCTTCCACCACAAGCTCATGCAGGCTGGAATGACGCAGAGCATGTCTCGTGTGGCGCATTGTATTGATAACGGTCCGATGGAGGGTTTCTGGGGCATTCTGAAACGGGAACGCTATTACGGCAGACGCTTCACCAGCAAGCACGAGCTTGTCCAGATGATCCAGCAGTATATTCGCTATTACAACACGAGACGTGTCCAGCGCAATCTGGGCGTCCTGACGCCGATGGAAAAGCATACGCTTTGCCTCGCCGCATAAAAAGCGGCCAGCAGCGCCTAGCTGCTGGCCGGGAAAACTTTATATTTTTTCACTGTCCTCTTGACGGGGTGCGGTTCAGATGCCAACACCTCTGCTTTCTTAACTCATACGAACGGCATACTTCACGCGGTTCCCGTACCGCGCAGATTGGAGCAGTCCCAGCTTCTCGAATTTCAGGACAAAGCTGCGGATCGTCGCGTAGGCGGCGTTTCCGAAACCTTTTTCCAACTGCTGGGGGGGAAAACTCCGCGTCGCCGTAAGCCGGCAGGACAAACTTCCACAACGACCTTTCTTTCTCTGTGGCTTGTCCTCGAAATTTGATTACTCTGCTGGGGTATCAGGAATGACCGAAGACGCAGGCAGCCGATATGGGGCAGGCGCAGAGCGCCGACATGACGATGACGCTGGTGCGGGAGATAGCGGTTTCCACCGTGCTTTTTTCGCCGGGATCGCGCAATGCAGACAGTCTCCACAGCAGCCATTTCCTGGTTGGCGGTCCTTTCGCAAACGTAGAGATGCCGCAGCAGTTGCAGCTGCTACAAGCGCTAACAGGGCCCAGTCTAATATACTCATTGCAAGATACCGATCAAGGCGTAGACGACAGATGCTGCGATCCATGCGACACAGCACTGCATCAGCACGACGCCTATCGTTTTCAGCGTTGAGCCGAATTCCCGCCGAATCGTGGCCACCGCCGCGATGCACGGAGTATACAGCAGCGTAAAGACCAGGAAGCTCGCGGCGGAGCGGTTGGTGAACATTGTAAAAAGCGGGGCCCCGCCCAGCAAAACCTCCAGTGTGCTGACTACGGATTCCTTTGCGATGAAACCGGAGATCAGGGAGGTCGCGCAGCGCCAATCCGCAAAACCCAGCGGTGCGAACAACGGTGCGATCCATCGGCCAATGAGGGCCAAAAGGCTGTCGGCGCTGTCGGCAACCACGTTCAGCCTAATATCAAAGCTTTGCAGGAACCAGATGATGATCGTAGCCAGAAAAATCACAGTAAAGGCCCTCTGCAAAAAATCCTTGGCCTTTTCCCACAGCAGAAGCGCAACGCTCCTGAGACTCGGCAAACGGTAATTGGGAAGCTCCATGACAAACGGTACCGGCTTCCCGCGGAATGTGCTCCAGTTCATGATAAGAGCTGCGACGATCCCGATCAGAATGCCCAGCAGATACAGCGCGATCATCACGAGCGCGCGGTGCGTTGGGAAAAACGCCGCGGTAAAGAATGCATAGATGGAGATTTTTGCCGAGCAGCTCATATAAGGCGTGAGCAGGATCGTCATTTTGCGGTCACGGTCACTCGACACCGTGCGCGTCGCCATGATGGCCGGCACGGAGCAGCCAAAGCCGATGAGCATGGGGACGATGCTGCGGCCGGACAGGCCGATTTTACGCAGAGGCTTGTCCATCACAAAGGCAACGCGGGCCATGTAGCCGGTATCCTCCAGGATAGAGAGGAAGAAAAAGAGCGTCACGATGATAGGCAGGAACACCAGCACGCTGCCGACGCCCGTAAAAATGCCGTCGATAATGAGACTATGTACCACAGGGTTAATGCCGTAAGCGGTCAGGGCATGATCCGCCATGGCGGTCAGGGCGTCAATGCCGACCGCTAACCAGTCGGACAGCCGCTGCCCAATCACATGAAAGGTGAGGTAGAATATCAGCAGCATAACGGCAAGAAAGGCGGGGATCGCCGTATACCGTCCGGTAAGAAACCGGTCGATCTTCATCGAGCGGGCGTGTTCCCGGCTCTCGTGGCACTTCACCACAGACGACGCCACCACACCTTCAATGAAGGTGTAGCGCATATCGGCAAGCGCCGCGTTGCGGTCAAGCCCCGCCTCGCTCTCCATCTGCACGATGCAATGCTCGAGCAGCTCGCGCTCGTTCTGATCGAGCGCCAGACGGTCGGCGAGGTCATCGCCGCCTTCGATCAGCTTTGTTGCACAGAAGCGCGCCGGCACACCGATGCGGTCGGCGTGGTCGGCGATCAGGTGCGTGACGGCGTGGATGCAGCGGTGGACGGCGGAATCGTCTGCGCAGAAGTCCGTCACTCTGGGCAGGGTTTTGCTCCGGGCCACGGCGATCGCCTGATCCACCAGCTCGCTCACGCCCTCGCCCTTTGCGGCCGCGATCGGTATGACAGGGATGCCGAGCGCGGCGCTCATCCTCTGCACGTCGATGGAGCCGCCGTTGGAACGGACCTCGTCCATCATGTTCAGCGCCAGCACCATCGGTATCCGCAGCTCAAGCAGCTGAAGCGTCAGGTACAGATTCCGCTCAATGTTGGTGGCGTCCACAATATTGATGATGCCGTCCGGCTTTTGGTTGAGGATAAAATCGCGGGAGACGATCTCCTCCTGCGTATAGGGCCGCAGGGAGTAGATGCCGGGCAGATCCACCACGGCGCAGCCTTTTTCATCTAAGATCTCTCCCATCTTCTGGTCTACCGTGACGCCGGGAAAGTTGCCGACGTGCTGGTTGGAGCCGGTGAGGGCGTTGAAGAGGGTCGTTTTGCCGCAGTTCTGATTTCCGACGAGTGCAAAGATCATTTCAGCTCGCCCTCCACTTCAATCTTTTGTGCCTCCTCTACGCGCAGCGTCAGCTCGTAGCCGCGCACGCGGATCTCGATGGGATCGCCCATCGGCGCGATCTTTTGGAGCGTCACGCGGGTGTGCGGGATCAGCCCCATATCCAACAGACGGCAGCGCAGGGCTCCGTCTCCGCCCACAGCGGTAATAACGGCGGACGTACCGACCTTCAAGCTATCAAGTGTCATCTGTTTTTCTCTCCCAATGCTTTTGATGTGTTCATGGTAACATTCCAGCTGCGACCTGTCAATACAGCTGCGGAGGAGAAGCCCTTTGTTAAATGTACTCCACATAGCATTTGACAAAGGATTTGAAAGAGCATGAAGGCAGAATATATTGGATCGCTATGGCGTTGGAAATAGCTTGAATAAGCGCCCCTTTGCGCTATCTGAGGACTTCTCTTGTTTTTCTGAAATTTTACATAACTTGGATTGCCGATTTTACAGCCTCTCAGTACGATTTATCGTTGTATGCAGAAAAGAGGGGTGCTATGGAAATTCGACTGGAACAGATCGCAAAGAGCTTTGATAAGAGGCAGGTCATCCATCCCACAACGCTGACCATCCAGAACGGCAGCTTTACGACGCTGCTGGGGCCTTCCGGCTGCGGCAAGACGACGCTGCT
>CALDMA010000037.1 GCA_937915075.1 uncultured Oscillospiraceae bacterium | reverse complement strand
GAGGTCACCTATGGACTGGTATCCCTTATGGAACTCGCTGCGCATCGCGGCGATCGTCCCATTGGGCTGCCGCCCAACGGGAGCCCTGAATCTCTCTGCGCGGCCGAAAATGAATTCCGTCCGCGCCAAGGTTTTGCCTGCGGCAAAACGCTTGTACGCCGCACTCGCGGCGTATGTGGAGCTCGCCTGAGTCTCTGCGACGCCTGAACATCGGAGGTCACCTATGGACTGGTATCCCTTATGGAACTCGCTGCGCATCGCGGCGATCTCCACCGTTATTATTTTCTTTGCCGGCATCTTTTCCGCGTACTATATCGCCATGCTCCCGCGGCTCATCAAGGGCATTCTGGATGTGGTGCTCACGCTGCCGCTCGTGCTGCCGCCGACGGTCGTGGGCTATCTGCTGCTGCGCGTGCTGGGGCCCAAGCGCGTCATCGGCGCGTGGGTGCTCGAGACCTTCGGCGTCAAGCTGGTCATGACCTGGTGGTCCGCCATCTTCGCCACCACGGTCGTCATCTTCCCGCTGATGTACCGCACGGTACGCGGAGCCTTTGAGGCCTTCGACGAGACGCTGGCCTACTCCGGTCAGACGCTCGGGCTCTCCAACACCTATATCTTCTGGCGTATTCGGATGCCCTGCTGCCGACAGGGCGTGCTGGCCGGCACAGTGCTTGCCTTTGCCCGCGCGCTCGGCGAATACGGCGCGACCAGCATGATCGCGGGCTACACGCCCGGCAAGACGGCGACCATCTCCACCACCGTCTATCAGCTCTGGCAGACGAACAACGACGCGCTGGCCTACAAATGGGTCGCCGTGAACATCGTGATCTCCGCCGTGGTGCTGCTGGCGGTCAATATGCTCGAACGCCGCGACTTCCTGCGCGGCGCGAGCCGTGCGGGGAGGGCGAAGGCATGAGCCTGTATGTTGATATTGAAAAACGCCTCGGCGCGTTCCGTCTGCAATCGAAATTCGAGGCAGCGGACGAAACGCTGGCGCTGCTCGGCGCCTCCGGCTGCGGCAAGAGCATGACGCTCAAGTGCATCGCCGGCATCGTGACGCCTGACCGCGGCAGGATCGTGCTCAACGGCCGCGTGCTTTTTGACAGCGAAAAGAGGATCGACCTCACGCCGCAGCAGCGCCGGGTCGGCTATCTCTTCCAGCAGTACGCGCTCTTTCCCAACATGACCGTTGAGCAGAACATCCTCTGCGGCATCCGTGAGGGGAGCCGGTCGGAAAAGCGTGCGCTGGCCGCGGAAAAGATCCGCATGTTCCGGCTGGAGGGACTGGAGAAAAAGCATCCCGCGCAGCTCTCCGGCGGACAGCAGCAGCGCGTCGCGCTCGCCCGCATCCTCTGCTCCGAGCCGCAGGCGATCCTGCTCGACGAGCCCTTTTCCGCGCTCGACAGCTATCTCAAGTGGAACCTCGAGCTGGAGCTCTCCGACCTGCTCGCAGGCTTTCACGGCCCGATCCTCTGGGTCAGCCACGACCTGGGGGAATGCTGCCGCAACTGCCAAAAGGTCTGTGTGATGGAAAACGGCGTTTCCTCCCCCGTGACGGACATGGAGACGCTGGTGCGCCATCCCGCCACGCAGAGCGCGGCGCGGCTGACCGGCTGCCGCAATTTCCTGCCGGCGCGCCGCTGTGAGGGCGGCGTCCGCCTTGACGGCTGGAATATCCTTCTGCCGCTGCACGCCGCGGGTGAGCGGGCCACCGTCGCCGTTCCCGACGGCGCGATCACCGTGGAGGGCGGGACCCATACGGCGCGCGTCCGCCGTGTCATCCGCGACCTGAACGCCACCGTAGTCGTGCTTTGTGCGGCAGAAGCGTCCGACGCGCCGCCTCTGCGCGTCGCTCTGCCGGATAGAATCTGTGCGGCGGAGGGGAGCACGCTCTCCTTTTCGCTCCTTGCGGACCGGTGCTGGCTGTGGGAGGAATGACCGCCGCGCCGATATGGAAAAGCCGCTGCCGCGCCCCAATCAAACAACACAGGCAAGAGCCGCCGCATCGCAGCGGCTCTTGCTTTTTTCATCTCATTGCGCTCTGACCGTAGGCGTACTGATTCAGAAGTATTATCTGCGGCATTTCCGTGTCATTAACATTTGTTCGCAAACCATCTGTGGACGGTCAAAACCATCTCGTCGGATTTCGGGGTAGCCAAATAATTCCGAATTGTAAAAGAGCGTATATAAACAGATTGCCGAGGGGCGGTCCGTTCTTCGGGCCGCCCCCTTGGGTCATACCGTATTTGCTCTCAGCCTACGTTCTTGAGGAAACGCGCCATCATAGCCGCGACCTGTGCGCGCTCGGCGCCCGCGGTAGGAGCGACCAGATTCTTGCCGATGCCGCCCATGATGCCGTTCTGCTGCGCCCATAGGATCGCGTCCCTCGCGTAGTCGCTGACGCGGTCCGCGTCCGCGAAGCGCAGCTCGCCGATGACCTCGGGCGAACCGGCGTAACGGTATCTTCGTATTCGGAGCTATCCTGTCGGATGAATAGAGCGGTTCCCCATCGAGTAAAAGTGAAAACTCCATAAAGCATCTGCTGCTTTTCAGATTATAGAAATAGACTTCCTGCTCCGTCTGCCCTGCCTTTAGGCTGATTTCGTCATACCCCGGCAAAGCGATACTTGGAGCCGCTGGGGAAAGGTCGTCGCTTTCGGCTGCTGCCCTGCTGCTTGTCAATCCTACCCTTGCCCCAATAAAGGACAGAGCAAAGACCGCGACGGCGGCAAGCGGCAGAAGTGCTATGCGCGTGATCTTTTTCTTTATCATAGTCAATCCTCCTCTGCGCCGGTACAGGAACAGCATACCGACACGGCGGCAAAACGTACAGGCAAAGCAGGTGGGTAACTGTCACACATTCTGACGCGCCGGATCCGCTGGCTGCCGCCGGAAAGCGTGTTACTGTCTGCCGCCCTTTTTCCATCGCCTGATCGTGGAGTCATCGGCGGGGCATGAGCTGACCGCGCCGGAGATTGTCCCCGCTATGAGTTGCGCGGCATAATGCTTCTGCGGCTGGATACTGTCAGGGGCTTCGAGATGGAGACTGCGGCACTGAGCGCACCAAAGGCGGCGGAGCAGATAGGCAACCGGCTTCCCCATGTCATCCAGAACCACGCGGCGGCGACGGTCATAGCCGCACAGATAGCCGCCGCATACAGGGCAACACGGCCGGTCGAGGTTATGAATTACCCGCGTACCGTCCGTCCGTTCTTCCTCCCTGTACCGCTTCACAATCAGCACATACGCAAGCGCCCGCTTTCTTTTCTTCTGCCCGTATTATACGATTGCAGGAAAAAGAGGTCAATTTCTGTCACACGGAATAGATCCGCTGCGGAGCTGCCTGGCATCGCGTTTTGTGTGACAGTCACGGCATAAGAATACCCGCCGGCGGTCATTTCCGCCGACGGGTATCTCTCAGGCGTTCCCTTTCAGCCTCTCGATTGTGGCTCTCATTTCGTCAACCTTGTTGACCGCATACACGGCGTTGCACACCTTTACATGACCGTTCAGCTCCTCCGTGTCCGCCGTTACCTGCTTGAGCTGATCCCACAGCAGATAAATGAGATTGTGCAGGCGAGTCACTTCCTCGCCGCCGTCCTCCGGCGTGCCTTCGATCATCGCGCTCTCGACGGAATACATCAGGCTGTCGAGCTGCCCCATCTTCACAAGAATGTCATCAAAAGTTTTCATGCGGGGATCACCATTTCCTTTCTCGTGCAGTCCTGCACGCTCATACCTCTAACCTTTCCAGTGTCCAGCAGGAAGTGACAGGCGTTAATACTGTGCCTATTCGAGCTTTCCAACCGCCGCCAAAATCTGCACCCCTCACAGCGGCGAGCCTCCTGCGCTTCGGCTTTGCTCCGTTTAATTTTCATCTTGACAGCGCCTCCTTAATCATGTACGCTGATAGCGGATAGGCGACCTCCGGAGCCGCGTATCCGAATATTCTTGAAGAGTTCTTCAAATCTCCCTCAGAAGGGGCCTTTGCAGCTTCATCCGCTGCAAAGGCTCCTTTTGATTTACGCCACGCAAAAGCGGCGCGTCGTAGTCTGCTTCGTGAACCGCTCCGCCACTTCGGGGAGGCTCTTTTTCAGAGCCGCCGTGTCCAGTCGGGAGGAAGTTACCGACTTCCATGTGATACGGTATTCACCGGCACGGACTTCCTCAGCGTCGCCCATAGCGGCCTTGATTGCGTCCTTGAGGGCTTCTGCCTCCGCTGTTGCTTCTTCAATAAGGCTCTGAAGCTGGCGCAGCTCGCGGGCTTTGCTTTCCATTTCTTTAATGCTCATATTGTCAACCTCCGTCATATTTTTGTGGGGAGATCAAGCGTCCGGCGGCTCTGAGTATCTATCCATTCAGGAATTTCTATCAATCTTCTCCGTTCCGGCTCTTACGTTGTCGCGTTGGCTATCGACCTTCGCTTGATCTCTTGTCCCTTGCGATGATACTAATATAGCACTATTTACGGGAATAGTCTATTGGCGGAATATACATATTTACGGGAATATATTTGTAGATTTTTTATATTGACGGGAATATATTTTCTGCATATAATAAGAGAACAATCACAGACTTACCAATCGGTAACAGGGAGGGAACCACATGGCAGTTTCAAAGGCACAGCAGAAAGCTGTGCATAAGTATGTGAAAGCGAATTATGACCGCTTGGAGCTGACGCTTCCGAAAGGTCAAAAGGAAGAAGTGAAGAATTTTGCCGCCGCTCAGGGGGAAAGCGTTAATGCTTTTATTGCCCGTCTGATTGAGGAGGCTATGAAAAAGGAGGGCGTTTCTGTATGAGCAACCGTGAACAAATCGTGCAGATTATTGACCAGCTTCCAGACTACAAGCTGAGTACGCTGCTTGTGTTCCTGAAAGGAATGGCATTTGACGATGATCTTGAGGACGATCTTTTCTGTGAAAGACTGTATCAAAGCTACCTCGATGATCCCGATCCCGATAAGCATGAAACCATATCCCTTGAAGATTTGATGAAGCAAGAGGGCATCGAGGCATGACGGAATATAAAATCGTTATCGAGCGACCGGCGGAAAAATTTATCGTGAAGCTGCCGCGCCCCGAAAAGGAAAGAGTTCTCCGCGCTATTGCCAAACTGCCAAATGAGGGCGATATTAAAAAGCTCAAGGGTCACGCGGACCTGCTCCGCCTGCGCGTCGGAGATTATCGGATCATTTACACCGTGGATCACGGGGAGCTGATCGTCATGGTCATTGACGCA
>CALDMA010000036.1 GCA_937915075.1 uncultured Oscillospiraceae bacterium | reverse complement strand
GTAATCCAGCGGCGGGGCGTCGCCCGCACGGGGCATCGGCAGGCTCGAGATCAAGTAGTAATAGGAAGCCAAGAGCGTCCCTCCTTAAATGCGCAGCTCGCGGAAGAAGGGGGCGAGCTGCTCGGCCAGCTCCTCGTCGGAGCAGTCGATGTAGCCCGAGCCGTCCTTGGCGCACAGGCGGAAGCCCGTGTGGACCTTTTTGGAGAGCCGCAGCTCCAGTCCCGCCCTGAGCTCGCCCGCGAGCTCGCTTTTGAGCGCGTCCGTGACGGAGGCGACCTCCGCGGCGTAGGCGGAGGCATCCTCGCCCTGCAGCGCGGCGGCGATGAGAGACGCGAGCGCCTTGTCGTCGAGCGTCTTGTGCGTGTCCTGCGCGAGCAGCTTCGTCAGCTCCGCGCCGATCTCCTGTCGAAAGGCGAGCACGGCGTCGCGCTTCGCCTGCTCGGCGCTGAGCCGGGCGCTGGCCTTGAACACATCGATCTCCGCCTGCGCGTCCGTGCGCAGCTTGTCCGCCTCGCTTTTCGCGTCGGCGACGATCTTTTCCGCCTGGGACTTGGCGTCGGCAAGGATCTGCGCGGCCTCACGGTTCGCGCTCTCGATGCCGTCCTTTTTGATGGAAGATACCAAATCTTGAATTTGAAGCTCCATAAAATCCGCCTTTCTGTGTTTGTGTGAGTAAAATTTCGTAATCAAGCTAAAATATAGCGCACAATGCCGAAGAAATCAAGAAAATGTAAAGAAATCGAATGATTCATTTTTTCAATAGTGCCTAAAAATCGGGTAATGGTGCGGGAAATATTATAACCGTTCAAAAGGAGGCTTAACCCGCGGCGTCTGCGGCCTTGTCCTTTCCGCGGCGATGTGCTATACTGAACCTGTTATGAAAGAGAAAAGGAGAATGCTTCCCATGCCTGCTTTTGATCCGCTGACCTACCGTTACGCCTCGCGGCGCAATGTCGTCTACGCCCGAAATGCCGTCGCCTGCACGTCTGTGCCGCTCGGCGCGCAGATCGGACTGGATGTGATGAAGTCCGGCGGCAACGCCGTGGACGCCGCCGTGGCGATGGCTGCGGCCATGCCGCTGCTCGAGCCGACCGGCAACGGTCTCGGCTCGGACTGCTTCGCGCTCGTGTGGATCGAGCGGGACAAACGGCTCTATGGCCTCAACGCGAGCGGCATCGCGCCCATGGCGCTGAGTGCGGAGAAGGTTCGCGCGATGGGCTATACAGAGATGCCGAAGGCCGGATGGCTCCCAACGATGGTGCCCGGCGCGCCCGCGGGCTGGGCGGAGCTGAACCGCCGCTTCGGCACGAAGCCGCTCGCCGGGCTGTTCGCGCCCGCCATTTCCTATGCCGAGGAGGGCTATCCCGTGCCGGTGAACGTCGCGCGGCAGTGGGAGCGCGACAGCCGCCGCATCGCCAAGGCGATGGCGGAGAACGCCGCGCCGCACGAATACTGGTGGCGGAGCTTTATGAAGCCGGACGGCACGCCCTACCGCGCGGGCGAGCTGTTCCGCTTTCCGGACTATGCCGCGACGCTGCGCTCCCTCGCCGCGACGGATTGCGAGAGCTATTACCGAGGCGCGCTGATGGAGCGGATCGTCGCGTTCTCCCGCGCGACCGGCGGGTACTTCTGCGAGGACGACTTCCGCAATTATCACCCCGAATGGGTCGAGCCCATCACGCAGGACTACCGCGGCTATACGGTCTGCGAGATCCCGCCGAACGGCCACGGCATCACGGTGCTCATGGCGCTCGGCATCCTGAACGGCATGACCATGCCGGAAAAGCGCGAGAGCGCCGAGCACTATCACAAGGTGATGGAGGCCGTCAAGCTCGCCTTTGCCGACACGAGGACCTACGTTGCCGATCCGCGCTATATGAAAACCAAGGTCGGCGAGCTGTTGGATCCCGCCTATCTCGCCGCGCGCCGCGCGCTCATCACCGACCGCGCGCTGGAGCCGAAGGCGGGCGACCCGCACTGCGGCGGCACCATCTATCTCTGCACCGCCGACCGCGAGGGCAATATGGTCTCGTTTATCCAAAGCAACTACACCACCTTCGGCGCGGGCGTCGCCGTGCCGGGAACGGGCATCTCGCTCCAGAACCGCGGCGCGAACTTCTCGCTCGACCCCGCGAGCGACAACTGCCTTGCCGGCGGAAAAAAGTCCTACCACACCATCATTCCCGGCTTCCTGCTCAAGAATGGCGGGGCTGTCGGTCCGTTCGGCGTGATGGGCGCGTTTATGCAGCCACAGGGGCAGACCGAGGTCCTCGTCAACACGCTCGACTACCACATGAATCCGCAGGAGGCGCTTGACGCGCCGCGTATTCAATGGATCGGAGGCAAAAGACTCGAGCTGGAGCGCGAGGCGGGCGAGGCCATTGCCGACGAGCTGCGCGCGATGGGCCATGAGGTCACGGTCGTGGACGACCGCATTTCGATGGGCCGCGGGCAGATCATCTGGCGCGGAGAGGACGGCGTTTACACGGCCGGTACCGAGCCGCGCTGCGACGGCGCGGTCGCCGCATGGTAAAGGAAGCTGCCGCAGACAATAATAAATAAGGAAAGAGCCGCGTTCCCGGTGCAGGGAACGCGGCTCTTTTGCGTGTTCGCGGCTTGGCGTGCGGGCCGCGGTCGAGTCTCAGAGGTTGGCGTGCTCCATCAGGTCGATGAGCACGCGGATGCCCTGCAGGTAGGCGCGGACCAGAATGCGCTCATTCGTCCCGTGGACGCCGGAGGCGGCCTCCTCTGGCTCCGCCATAAAGGGCGAGCAGCGCAGACAGGTGTCGCAGATCTGTTCATACTGGTGCGCGTCGGTCGCGCCGGCGGTCATGGACGGAACGAATACTACGTCGGGATAGTAGCGCTGCATACTGTCCACCACCGTGCGGTAGCCGTAGCCGTCGCGCCGGGCCGTGGCGGAGGGATCGTTGGCCTGCTGATAGCGCAGCTCCACGGTCTGGTCCTGCACCGCCGCGCGGCAGTGCTCCATCACGCTCTCGACCGTGTCGCCGTCGGCAAGACGGAGGTTGATGACCGCCTGCATATCCTGCGGCATCACGTTGCAGGCCCTGCTGCTGCCCTGAATGACAGTGGGGGCGATGGTCGTGGTGACAAAGGGAAAGAGCGCGGGGGACTGATAGCAGTAGGCCGCGATAGCGTCCGCGTTCGCGCGGACGTCCCGCGTCAGCGTTTTGAGCGGCTCGGCGGTGATGTAGGGTGCGAGCGTTTCAAACGCGCCCATCATGGCGGGATTGAGCCGCACAGGGAACGGACTGCGGACGATGTCCGCGATGGCGCAGGCGAGATGGGCAAGCGAGGTGCCGCCGTAGGGGCGGCTCGAGTGCCCGCCGATGGAACGGACCGTCAGCTCCAGATCGGCATAGCCCTTCTCCATCAGATCGACCTGCGCGATGGAAATGTCGGGCGCGCCGAAGGCCGCGCCGGATTCGATCTTGCCGCCGCCCTCGTCTAAAACGAATTCCAGCGTCACGCCCTGCGCCTTGAGGTGGTCGGAGATCGCCAGCGCGCCGGTGTTGAGCGTTTCCTCATCGTCGCCGAAGGCGAGGTACGCCGTGCGCCGGAAGGTCCTGCCGTGGGCGAGCAGATACTCCGCGGCCTCGAGCACGCCGAAGACCTGCTCCTTGATGTCCAGCGTGCCGCGGCCCCAGATGTAGCCGTCCGCCACCGCACCGGAGAAGGCAGGATAGGTCCAGTCCTGCTCCGCGCCCTCGACCACCGGCACCACATCCTGATGGGACATATACAGGCAGGGACGCAGCGCTTCGTCGCTGCCGGGGATGGTGATGAGCACGGCGTGGTGACCGAGCCGTTCAAAGGTGCCCGCGCGCATGACGTGGGGATAGCTTTCCTTCATGTGCGCGTGGAGCGCGTCGAATGTGCTGTAATCGGTCAGGCTGTGGTCGGCGTAGTTGACGGTCCGGCATTGGATCGCCCGCGACAGGCGCGCGACCGCGCCCTCGGCGTCTAAGTCGGGATAATTGCCCTCGAGGGCAAAGAAATCGGTGATCTTCTTCGTCATGCCATTTTGTCCTCCAGATAGCGGCTGAGAAACTCGCGGGTGCGGCTCTCCTTCGGATTCCCGAAGACCTCGCGCGGCGAGCCCTGCTCTAAAATAACGCCCTGATCCATGAATACCACGCGGTCGCTGACCTCCTTGGCAAAAGCCATCTCATGCGTCACGACGACCATGGTCATGCCCTCCTGCGCCAGATGCTTCATCACGTCCAGCACCTCGCCCACGATCTCGGGGTCGAGGGCGCTTGTCGGCTCGTCAAAGAGCATGATCTCGGGCTCCATGCACAGCGCCCGCGCGATGGCGACGCGCTGCTTCTGTCCGCCGGAGAGACGGCGGGAGTCGGCGTGGATAAAATCCTCCAGTCCGACGGCCTTGAGGTGGCGGATGGCCGTCTCCTCGGCCTGCGCCTTGGGAATATGCCGCACCGTCATGGGCGCGAGCGTGCAGTTATCCAGCACGGACTTGTTGTTGAAAAGGTTGAAGCCCTGAAACACCATGCCGATCTTCTGCCGCAGGGCGTTGAGGTCGACCTTGAGGTCCATGAGGTCCTGCCCGTCGAACCAGATGTGGCCGGAATCGGCCTCCTCCAGCAGATTGATGCAGCGCAGCAGCGTGGACTTGCCGGAGCCGGACGCGCCGATGATGCACACGACCTCGCCGCGGTTGACCTCCAAGTCGATGCCCTTGAGCACATGGAGATCGCCGAAGGACTTTTCGAGCTGTTCGATTTTGATGATGGGATCGTTCTTCATAACGCCCTCCTGTCAGTTTGAGCTGGGAAGTCCCAGGTCGACGGTCTGATTGCCCTGACGCCGCTTCGTGCCGTCCGGCGCGGTCATCCTTCCCGTGATGGCCTTGAGCAGGAGCGAGGAAAGATACGTCAGGAACAGGTAAACGATGGCAGCGATGAGGTAGCACTCGGTACCCTTATAATAAATACCGGCGACCGAGCGGGTCATGAACATCAGGTCGGATACGCCCAGCACGCACAGCACGGACGAATCCTTGATGTTGATGATGAACTCATTGCCGATGGCGGGCAGCGAGTTTTTGATGGCCTGCGGGAAAACGACCCTGCGCATGGCCTGCCAATGCGTCATGCCGAGCGAACGCGCGGCCTCCATCTGTCCCGCGTCGACGGCGAGGATGCCGCCGCGCAGCACCTCGGCAAGATACGCGGTCGAGTTGAGCGAGACCGTGAC
>CALDMA010000035.1 GCA_937915075.1 uncultured Oscillospiraceae bacterium | reverse complement strand
GGCGAGACCGCCCTCGGAGAACGCGGACTGGCTGCGGCCGTAGGCGATCTGCAAAAACAGCTCGCGCATGGCGGTGTTGATGGCGTCGCACACGAGGTCGGTGTTGAGCGCCTCAAGAATGGTCTTGCCGATGAGGATCTCGGACGCCATCGCGGCGGAGTGGGTCATGCCGGAGCAGCCGATGGTCTCGACCAGCGCCTCCTGAATGACGCCCTCCTTGACGTTGAGCGTCAGCTTGCAAGCGCCCTGCTGGGGAGCGCACCAGCCGATGCCGTGGGTAAAGCCGGAAATGTCGGAGAGCTGCTTGGCCTGCACCCACTTGCCCTCTTCGGGGATGGGAGCGGGACCGTGATATGCGCCCTTGGCGACCGGGCACATATGCTGAACTTCGGTCGTGTAAATCATGGTGATCTTCCTTTCTTATAATAGGAGTCCGCTGCCGCAGGGCGGACTTTAGCTGAGCTATCCGCATTGTATCAAATGTTGCAGACATTTGCAAGCCGTATTTCGCGCGGCTTCGCGCGAGGAACTTTGTGCCATGTGTCGAGCTTTTGAGGTGGGAATTGTGCAATGTGACAACAGCTCTTTTTGAGAAGCTGTATAATTTATCAATCTTGCCGTCTTGACGAATGGATATTTACGCGCTACAATAACACCATCAAATATGACAGATGCATGAGGAGTTCTAATACAATGTTCCGTTTTGCTGATACAAAAGTGAATAACGGTTCTTGCGCCGCCGCTGCCAGCTATGCAGAGGCCGCTTCCTCCTGCGCTGCCGCCAACACCAACGACATGATGAATAGCAAGGTGATGGACGCTGTTTTCGCAGCGTCCATTTTGATTTGCCTGCCTATTTTCGGCCTGCGCGTATTGGTCCTGTCCATTCTGGGCCTGATCCTTTCCCATGCGGCACTTGGCATGAAATCGCAAGCGTAAGTATTGAAGCAGTTCGATACAGCAAAGCGGTCACGCCAAGCAGGCGGGATCGCTTTTTTGTATAAATAATGAAAAAACAATTTTTATTGAAAAGGAGAAAACAAGATGAAAAAGAAGTTTGCAGCCATGTTTATGGCAGCCGCTATGGTATTCACCATGGCAGCCTGCGGCCAGAAGGCCGATACCCCCAGCACTCCTGACGCGGACGCTTCCGGCGACCAGTCCGGCGCCGAGGTCCAGACCTTCGTGCTCGGCTCCTGCGGCCCGCTGACCGGCAGCGCCGCCATCTACGGCCAGGCGGTCGTCAACGGCGCGGAGCTCGCCGTTGAGGAGATCAACGCCAGCGATTCCACCGTCAAGTTCACCTTCCTCAAGCAGGACGATGAGGCCGACGGCGAGAAGGCGCTCAACGCCTACAACACCATGATGGACGAGGGGATGCAGGTCCTCGTCGGCCCCACCACCACCGGCGCGTCCCTTACCGTTTCCGACCAGACGAACGCCGACCGCACCTTCATGCTGACCCCGTCCGCTTCCTCCCCCGACGTCACCTCCGGTAAGGACAACGTCTTCCAGGTCTGCTTCACCGACCCCAACCAGGGCACCGGCGCGGCTGACTACATCGCCGAGAACATGGCGGGCGCGAAGGTCGCCGTCATCTACCGTAACGACGACGCTTACTCCCAGGGCATCCGCGACACCTTCGTGAAGGAAGCCGAAGCCAAGGGCGCCTTCGAGATCGTCTCCGAGACCACCTTCACCGATGCCACCTCCACGGATTTCACCGTTCAGCTCACCGCCGCCAAGAATGCCGGCGCTGACCTCGTGTTCCTCCCCATCTACTATCAGCCTGCTTCCGTTATCCTCAGCCAGGCCAAGGCCATGAGCTATGAGCCCACCTTCTTCGGCGTGGATGGCATGGACGGCATCCTCACCATGCCCGGCTTCGATGCCTCTCTCGCCGAGGGCGTCATGCTCCTGACTCCGTTCTCCGTCAACTCCGAGGACGCCGCGACCCGGAGCTTCGTCAAGACCTACACCGAGAAGTACGGTGTGGAGCCCAACCAGTTCGCTGCCGACGCCTATGACGGCGTGTACATCGTCAAGGCCGCTCTTGAGAAGGCCGGCTGCACCGCCGACATGAGCTCCACCGACATCTGCGAGGCGCTCATCCAGGTCATGCCCACCCTCAGCGTGGACGGCCTCACCGGTAAGGCCATGACGTGGAACGCCGAGGGCGAGGTCTCCAAGGCTCCTCTCGCCGCCGTCATCGAGAACGGCGAGTACGTCATGAAGTAATTCCGTTTCCTTTCGTTTCATACGTCTCTCTCTTCGGGCCCGGCTGTCGGGGGCGCAAGCCCCCGACGGCCAAAGCCCTATTCTATGGCGGAAACAAAGGCAGGGGAGAGGGCAGACGCTTGCCCTTGTTTCTGCCACAGAAAAAAGATAAGATCGGGAAAAAGGGGTGTTTTTCTATGGAATTTTTATCGTACCTCATCAGCGGCATCAGCCTCGGCAGCGTGTACGCCATCATCGCGCTCGGCTACACGATGGTCTACGGCATCGCCAAAATGCTGAACTTCGCCCACGGCGACGTCATCATGGTCGGCGGCTATATCTCGTTCTGCGCGATGTTCTATCTGGGACTGCCCAACATCGTAGCCGTCCTGCTCGCGGTGGTCGTCTGCACGGTGCTCGGCATCATCATCGAGCGCCTGGCCTACAAGCCGCTGCGCTCGGCGCCCAGCCTTGCGGTGCTCATCACCGCCATCGGCGTGAGCTACTTCCTGCAAAACTCCGCCCTGCTGATCTGGAAGGCTGCCGCGCGTGTTTATCCCCCCGTGGTCGAGGGAACGGCAAGCCTTTTCGGCGGCCAGCTCTCCATCTCCTACATTTCGCTTCTGACCATCGCGGTCTGCGTCGTCATCATGCTTGCGCTGACTGCTTTCGTCAACAAGAGCAAGATGGGCAAGGCCATGCGCGCCTGCTCGGAGGATAAGGCGGCGGCGCAGCTCATGGGCATCAACGTCAACGCGACCATCTCTGCGACCTTCGCCATCGGCTCCGCGCTCGCGGCCATCGCCGGTGTGCTGCTCTGCTCGTTCAACACCTCGCTGATGCCCACCACCGGCTCCATGCCCGGCATCAAGGCGTTCACCGCCGCCGTGTTCGGCGGCATCGGCTCCATCCCCGGCGCGTTCCTCGGCGGACTGCTCCTCGGCATCATCGAGGCGCTGGCCAAGGCGTACATCTCCACGACGCTCGCCAACGCCATCGTGTTCGCGGTGCTGATCGTGGTGCTGCTCGTCAAGCCCGCGGGACTCCTCGGCAAATATGTGCCGGAGAAAGTGTGAGGTGGCAACTATGGCAAAGCTGACAACGAAATTCAAGTCTTTGAAAAAGACCACCAAGGTCGACTTCGCGACCTACCTCGGCGTGATCGCCGTTTTCATCGTCGTGACCGTTCTGCAGAACAGCGGGATGCTCAACCGCAAGATGCTCGGTCTGCTCGTACCGATCTGCTGCTATATGTCCATGGCGGTCTCGCTGAACCTGACCGTCGGCATCCTCGGTGAGCTGAGCCTCGGCCACGCGGGCTTTATGAGCGTGGGCGCGTTCAGCGGCGTCATTGTCTCGCAGAGCCTGCTCACGGCGGTCCCCAACGCGCCGGTGCGTCTTGCCATCGCCATGATCGTCGGCGCGATCTTCGCCGCCATCGTGGGCCTGCTCGTCGGCACGCCGGTGCTGCGGCTCCAGGGTGACTACCTCGCCATCGTGACGCTCGCCTTCGGCGAGATCATCGCGGACCTCATCAACTGCCTGCTCGTCGGCTATGACGCTTCGGGCCTGCACATCCTCTTCAACGTTTCCGGTACCAAGACGATCGACGACCTCGGTCTTGACGCCACGGGCTACGCCATCATCAAGGGCGCGCAGGGCGCGACCGGCACCAAGACCATCGCGGGTCTCACCGCGGGCTTCATCCTTGTGATGGTGACGCTCATCATCGTGCTCAACCTCACGCGCTCCCGCGCGGGACGCGCCATCATGGCCATCCGCGATAACCCCATCGCCGCGCAGTCCGTCGGATTGAACCTCACGAAATATAAGCTCATGGCCTTCGTTACCTCCGCCGCCCTCGCCGGTGCGGCCGGTGCGCTCTACGGCCTGAATTACTCCTCGCTCCAGTCGGTCAAGTTCAACTTCAACACCTCCATTCTGATCCTGGTGTTCGTGGTGCTCGGCGGACTCGGCAACATCTGGGGCAGCCTCCTCTCTGCCGCCGCGCTGACCATCCTGCCCGAGGCGCTGCGCCAGTTCGCGGATTACCGTATGCTGGTCTACGCCATCGTGCTCATCCTCGTGATGCTCGCGACCAATAATCCCCAGTTCAAGGCATTTTTCGCAAAGCTGCTCCCGCGTCGGCACAGCGCCGAAGAAAAGGAGGATTGACCATGACGCAGAAAACAAAGCTCGTTCCCGTTACCCGTGAGCCGGCGCTGCTGCCGGAGCGCGACGCGGACAAGTCTCCCGTCCTCGAGTGCATCGACCTCGGCATCACCTTCGGCGGCCTGAAGGCGGTCGACAGCTTCAACATCACCATCGGCCGCACGGAGATCGCGGGCCTCATCGGCCCCAACGGCGCGGGCAAGACGACCATCTTCAACCTGCTCACGAAGGTCTATCAGCCCACGCACGGCACCATCCTCCTCAACGGCAAGGACATTCACGGTCTCAACACCGCGCAGATCAACCGCGCGGGCATCGCGCGCACCTTCCAAAACATCCGCCTGTTCCAAAACCTCTCGGTGGAGGAGAACATCACCACCGCTATGGACACCCAGATGCACTACGGCATGACCGAGGGCATCCTCCGTCTGCCGCGCTTTTGGCGCGAGGAGCGCGTGGTCCACGAGCGCGCGATGGAGCTGCTCTCCATCTTCCACATGGAGGAGCTCGCCGGCGCCAAGGCCGGAAGCCTGCCCTACGGCGCACAGCGCCGTTTGGAGATCCTCCGCGCGCTGGCGACGAATCCCTGCCTGCTGCTGCTCGACGAGCCGGCGGCCGGCATGAACCCCAGCGAGACGGCGGAGCTGATGGAGAACATCCGCTCCATCCGCGATACCTTCAAGATCGCGGTGCTGCTCATCGAGCACGATATGAACCTCGTGATGAACATCTGCGAGGGCATCGCCGTGCTGAACTTCGGACGCATCATCGCCAAGGGCTCGCCCGACGATATCCAAAACAACCCCGAGGTCATCGAAGCATACCTCGGTAAG
>CALDMA010000034.1 GCA_937915075.1 uncultured Oscillospiraceae bacterium | reverse complement strand
GGGCATTCAGAGGGCTGCCGTCAAACTTTCCGAGGGTGGGGGTGGGGTTGAGGCCTACGGCCTCCACCCGCGCCCGCCAGCGTGCGCAGCCGCGCACACGGCCACGCACCAGCGGGCAGGCGACGCCAGAACCAACAAGTCAGGTAACTTTTTCGCCTCGCTGTAGTTGCTCCAGCGCTGTCTTTTGGTCGTGGTGCCGTTTGCAGAGGCTCTGATGGTTCGCCGGATCGATGAACTTCTCCCAGTCACCACGGTGCGGGACGATGTGGTCCACCACCGTGGCCCGTGTCCTGTGCCGTGGATCGTCAAGCGGGTACACCCTCGCGCACTCGCGGCACCAGGGCTCACGGAGCAGCTGCGCTGGGCGCAGACGCTTCGTCCAGATCGGCAGCATATACCAGCCGTGATAGTCCGCACTGGCGCGGCGCTGGTGCCGTGGCTTATGCTTCGGGCACCAGCCGTCCCGCGTCAGCTCCGGACATCCAGCGTGGCGGCACGGCCTCAGCGGTTTCTCTGCCATGGGCTATCACCTCCAGGGAACCGGAGAAAACACAAAAGCCGGAGCCATAACCACGCGCAATCCTGCGTCGGTCATTGGCTCCGGCTTTCAAAGCTCCGGCCTTGCTCTATGTCCACGATGATCTCGTGCTTGCACTTGGCGCACCACACCGGCACGCCACGCGCCGCCGCCGTGATGGGCACCCGCAGCAGCCGCTTGTTCCGGCAGTACGGGCAGACGAGCCATCCGTCTTTCACTGTCAACAGTTTACCATGTTCGGACGTTGTTCGCAACACTTTTTCACTCCTTTTGTGATTTGTTCGACTATATCACAAGTTACATTTACTATTTAGTACCGACCGGCCCCATGCTGGTGCGGCACCCGCCGCCCCTCGAAAACCGTTGGATGTTTGGGATCCTGCTCAATATACCATCCATAATGGTAGTGCCCCCAGGCGTTGTCCACCGTGAAGCGTCCGCACACACGATTGTCCGCCGGGATGTCGATGCGCCCGCACTCGGCGCGGAAGTACACCGGAGGCGGAAGCTTCTGCGTAAGACTCCGCGACGCTACCCACGTCCTGGCGTCAATGGGGATCACCACGCCGTCGCTGCGCTCCTTGCAGTAGTACCGCGCCGTCCGCCGGTAGGTATCGAACACGCCCAGCAGCAGCGGCTGTGACTCCACGATATACCCATCCTGCCACAACGTTTCCATCACCAGCGGCGGAAAATCACAGTACCGCACCGTCAGATGGAGGTGGTACCGATGATCCCCATGCTTCCCCTCGATCAGATAGACATAGTCCGGCACACCGCTGTGGTAGGCCTTCATCCGGTACAGCAGCGCCCGCCAGCGCTTCCGTACCCCGCCGAAATTCTCCGGCAGATGCGCGTCGTCAAAGGTCAGCGTGTAGCTCCATCCCTCGAAGCCAAACAGCGCCAACAGCAGTTCCAGCCGATCTATGCGTGTCCGGCACACAGCGCTGTCGCGGGGAGGGCGGAGGATCCTGTTTTTCTCCGCCCTCTCAAACGGTCCGTCCGTCCGGCACATCCGGGGCCGGACGGCGCGTGACTCCTTCACCAGCGGCCCCGCCTGCTGCCTGCAGCAGATCCATCGTCCGCTTCCCTCCATGCGCCTACCTCACCAGTGGGCCGGTGTCCTTGCAGAAGTACACCCGGCCCCGATGGACCACACGCCCGCTGCGAACATCCCGCAGCACGCTCCCGGCGCCCGCGCTGTAGCCCAGGACCAGCGCCAGCAGCGTCACGATCACATAGCCCATCAGTAGTCCACCTCCAGCAGTGTTGGGATATGCACCGGCTCCGGGTCGTCCCAGCTCAGCCAGGTGGCGGCGTCCAGCAGGTGGGATCGCGTCACCCGGCAGCGGCCCGACGGATCACACTCCCAGTAGGCAGCGCGTTTGACCGGCTTCTCGCTAAATCCGTGAACGAACCCCGTGGAGTCCATCGCCACCCACTCGTATCCCGACTGCAGCAGGCTGTCAAGTTCTACGTTCTCCTCTGCCGCCACTTCCGGTTGCTCCGTCGCCGGGCAGCCCTCCGTCATGTCCACCGCAAGAGCAGCCAGCACAGGCCGAACAGTCTCGGCATCCACTTGGATCATCGCCCCATTGCCGAAGTTCACCTCAGCTACCGTCCCAGCCACCCGCACGAACATGATCCTATCCGTGTTGACCAGGATATTCCCAAACCAACAAAACACGTTATCTCTCCTCCTTTTCGTCAATGCTTATCTCCCGCAGCACCAGCGGCCCGCGCCGCGAGCCCCGTGCGCCCACAGGCGCAGCCGTGTCCGATTTGGACACCGTCTGTCCCGCGCACACCGGGCACAGGAGGTCCTCTCCCACCCGGCGCAGAGTCTTTTCCGTTTCGCCGCACACCGCGCAGCCCATAAACTGCACGCTGCGCGGGATCGCGCGCCTGCTCATTCCAGCACCACCTCCACCTCGTATTCCTTCAGCATCCGCCGGATGTCCGCCCAGGTGACGT
>CALDMA010000033.1 GCA_937915075.1 uncultured Oscillospiraceae bacterium | reverse complement strand
GCTCTTTGAGCAGGCCGGGCGGAACGCCTCGGTGACGGAGGTCTCCAACTGGCTGGCCGCGTTTCCGGAGGACGAACAGAAGCGCACCAAACGGGAGTACCCCGAAATTGAAAAAACCTGGGACGAAAAATACGGCGACCGGCTCAACCAGATCGTCTTCATCGGAAAGAATTTTGACCCGCAGCAGGTGGAGAAAAGGCTGCGGCGGTGCCTTTGCACGGGCGAATCATAAAAGGTGTCGAAACCATACTGTAGCACCATGACAAAATCGAATGCGCAAAAACTCCCGGCATCCACATCAGCGGATGCCGGGAGTTTGTTCCGTATTAAGTCTTTCCGAATCGTAAAGTGTGTAAGTTGTGTGTAAGCTCACAGCACCTTGTCACGGAAAATCACGGTTCAGTGGGAAAATTCCTGCTTTTCAGCCTTAAATCTTCGGAAATCAGGCGGTTTCCCTGCCTCTTAGTACATGCCGTCCATGCCGCCCATACCGGCGGGAGCCGCGGGTGCGGGAGGCTCGGGCTTATCGGCGACCAGCGCCTCGGTGGTCAGCACCATGGAGCTGACGGACGCGGCGTTCTCCAGCGCGGAGCGGGTCACCTTGGCAGGATCGACGATACCGGCGCCGATCATGTCGCAGTAGACCTCCTTGTAGGCGTCGAAGCCGTAGCCGACCTTGCGGCTGCTCTTGATCTTCTCAAGCACCACGCTGCCGTCCACACCGGCGTTCTTGGCGATCTGACGGACGGGCTCCTGCAGCGCGTTGACGATGATCTTCACGCCGGTCTTCTCGTCGCCCTCGACCTTGCCGATGAGCTTCTCGACCGCGGGAACAGCGTTGACGTAGGCCGTGCCGCCGCCGGCAACGATGCCTTCCTCGACCGCCGCGCGGGTCGCGTTCAGAGCGTCCTCGATGCGCAGCTTCTTTTCCTTCATCTCGGTCTCGGTGGCCGCGCCGACCTTGATGACCGCCACGCCGCCGGCGAGCTTCGCCAGACGCTCCTGCAGCTTCTCCTTGTCGTAGTCGCTGGTGGTAACGGCGATCTGCGCGCGGATCTGAGACACGCGGTCCTTGATGGCCTGCTTGTCGCCGGAGCCGTCCACGATGGTGGTGTTCTCCTTGGTGACCTTGACCTGACGCGCACGGCCGAGCATATCGACGGTCGCGCTCTTGAGCTCGTAGCCAAGCTCCTCGGAAATGACCTGACCGCCGGTCAGGATGGCGATATCCTGCAGCATCTCCTTGCGGCGATCACCGAAGCCGGGCGCCTTGACGCAGACGACGTTCAGCGTGCCGCGCAGACGGTTGACGATCAGGGTGCTCAGCGCCTCGCCCTCAACGTCCTCGGCGATGATGACCAGCTTCTTGCCGCTCTGGACGAGCTGCTCAAGGATGGGCAGAATGTCGGAAATGACGGAGATCTTCTTGTCGGTGATGAGGATGTAGGCGTCGTCCACGACGGCCTCCATCTTCTCGGTATCGGTGACCATGTAGGGGGTGATATAGCCGCGGTCGAACATCATGCCCTCGACGACCTCGGAATAGGTCTCGGCGGTCTTGGACTCCTCGATGGTGATGACGCCGTCGGCGCTGACCTTCTCCATGGCCTCGGCGATCAGCTTACCGATGAACTCGTCGCCGCTGGAGACGGTGCCGACCCGGGCGATATCGTCCGTACCGTTGACCTTCTGGCTGTTGGCCTTGATGGCTTCCACGGCGGTCTCAACAGCCTTGGCCATGCCCTTCTTCATCACGATGGGGTTCGCGCCGGCGGCGAGGTTCTTCAGGCCCTCGCGGATCATGGCCTGCGCGAGCAGGGTCGCGGTGGTGGTGCCGTCGCCCGCGACGTCGTTGGTCTTGGTGGAGACCTCACGCACGAGCTGCGCGCCCATGTTCTCGAACGGATCGGGCAGCTCGATCTCCTTGGCGATGGTCACGCCGTCGTTGGTGATGAGCGGAGCGCCGAACTTCTTGTCGAGCACGACGTTGCGGCCCTTGGGGCCAAGGGTGACCTTCACGGTATCGGCCAGAGTATTGACGCCGACTTCAAGCGCCTTGCGGGCCTCTTCGCCGGACTTAATAAGCTTAGACATAAGAGTGTACCTCCATTAGAAATTTCGCGGGACGCGAAAATAGTTTAGATTATTTTTGCCGCGACATGTGCGTGGCAAAAATACTTTGACCCAGCCGCCTTGGGCGGCGTCGCCGGTCCGCAGACCGGCGGTGGGGAATCCAAAGGGGGAGCCTGCTCCCTCTTTGCGCGTTTTACTCAACGATGGCAAGGATATCGGACTGGCGGACGACGGTGTATTCCTCGTCGTCGACCTTGACCTCGGTGCCGGAATACTTGCCGGTGATGACCTTGTCGCCGGGCTTGACGGTCATGACGACGTCGTGGCCGTCGACCATGCCGCCGGGGCCGACGGAAATGACCTCGGCGATCGAGGGCTTTTCCTTGGCGCTGGCAGCCAGGATGATGCCGCCCTTGGTGGTCTCTTCGGCCTCGAGCATCTTGAGGATGACGCGGTCAGCAAGCGGAGTAAGTTTCATGGGAATGTGCCTCCTTCTATATTTTCATAAATTTGAAAAAACAAATTCATCGTTGGTTAGCACTCCTTATTGTCGAGTGCTAACCAACGGTGCTATCATAGCGCAAGGCAAGCGATATTGCAAGGGGATTTTATGAAAAATCCGGTCGATTTGCAAAAATTCACAGTTTGGTAAAATTCTCTCAGCGCGCCGTCGCGTTCGGGTCGCAGCCGGCGGGGCCGAAGAAATTGAGCTTTTTGTCCGCCAGGCGGAGCGTCACGTCGTGCGAATGGGAGCACTCGCCGTCCAGACAGGTGACGATGTCGCCGTCGTCGGAGTGGATGCGCACGACCTTCGCCGTGGAAAAGCGCACGATATCCTTCGGGAGCTTTTCATGGTTTCCCGCGGAATAGTCCGGGAAGAGCCGCGCGAAGCGGAGCTTGTTGATGTTCCTCACCAGTACGGTGTGCAGCACGCCGTCGTTCATCTGCGCCTCCGGCACCGGCGTGGAGCCGCCACCGTAGTAACGGCCGTTGCACATGGAGACGAGGGCGAAGTCGTCCTCGAGCCTTTCCTCGTCCAGCCAGACCGTCCAATGCCGCCCGATGCGGCCGAAGATGCCGTTCGCCGCCACGCTGACCAAATAGCTGCCGCGCCCGCTCAGGTGCGGATTGGCGCTGAATTTATGCACGCTCTCGGCGATGCGCGCGTCAATGCCCGAGCAGGCGATCGTCAGGCAGTAACGTCCGCTGCAGTCGATGAGGTCGAGCGCCTGCGTCTCGCCGTTCCAGAGATTTTCCGTGTCGAGGAACTTTTCGTAGTCCGCGCCGAAGTTTTTGAGGAAATCGTTGCCCGTGCCGATGGGGATGCAGGTCATCGCGGCATTGGCATAGCCCGCGATGCCGTTGGCGACCTCATTGACCGTGCCGTCGCCGCCGCAGGCATAGAGCCGCACCTCTTCTCCGCTCTCGGCGAGGCCGCGCGCGAGCGTGGCCGCGTGACCGACCGACGCGGTGAGCATACACTGTACGTCCAGGCCGTGCTTTTCCCGCAGTGACTCCGCCATCGTGTAGATGCGCTGGCGGCTGTCGTTCTTGCCGGCCGACGGATTGATGATAAAAACGTGTTTCAAGGTACAGGCCCCCCGTTTCGATGACGCGGCGGGAGGAACCTCCCCCGCGCAGACTCTCTTCCTTAAATCATAGCGCATACCGCGTAAAAAATGCAATGAACATTTTATGAAAAAGTGTCACAACCGGAGCGCGGCGCAGAAGCCTTAACAGAAAATTAACACCGGCATCCTCGCGGACCGCCGGTGTTCGTTTTATCTCAGAGCCGCTTCCCGTACATGAATAAGTCACACTTCAACATACCGTTGTAGAGCTTGCGCTTTTTGTCGGCTGTGCGGCCGAAACAGCGCTCGAACTCTGTGTGCGACGAGAGCACATAAACGCGCCATGTCTCCGGCAGCTTGTCTATCGCGCGGCCAAAGGCGCGGTAAAGCTCCTCGGCCTCCTTCTGCTCCAGCAGACGCTCGCCGTAGGGCGGATTCGTCACAACGCGCCCATACTGCCCGCCCCAGTGGAAGCGCGTCGCGTCGTCCGCCTCAAAGCGCACCGTATCATCCACCTCGGCAAGCTCCGCGTTGTGCTGCGCGATCTCAACGGCGTGCGGGTCGATGTCGCCGCCCCAGATCTCGTAGGTCTTGTCGCGGAATTCGTTGTCCATCGCCTCGTCCACCGCGTCGAGCCATATCTTTTTGTCCACCATCGCCCAGTGCTGCGCGGCAAAGCTGCGGTTTAGGCCCGGGGCGCGGTTCTTGGCGATCAGCGCCGCCTCGATGGCGATGGTGCCGCTGCCGCAGAAGGGGTCGCAGAACGGGTCGCGCCCGTTGTAGTGCGAGAGCTTCACCATCGCGGCGGCCAGCGTCTCCTTGAGCGGAGCGGCCACGCCGACGGCGCGGTAGCCGCGCTTGTAAAGTCCCTCGCCGCTCGCGTCGAGGCAGAGCATCACCTCGTCCTTCATAATCGAGAAACGGATCTGATAGCGCTTGCCGGTCTCCGGCAGCATTTCAAGCCCATAGGCCGCCCCGAGCCGCTCGACGACCGCCTTCTTCACAATGGACTGGCAGGCGGGGACGGAGTGCAGCGTGGAGTTGATGGAATAGCCCGTCACGGGGAACTCGCCCTCGCGGGGGACCCAGTCCTCCCAGCGCACGGCGCGGGTGCCCTGAAAGAGCGTTTCAAAATCTGTCGCGCGGAAGCTCGCGAGCACGAGCAGCACGCGCGCGCCGCAGCGCAGGTTGATATTCAGCCGCGCGAGATCGCGCTCCTCGCCGCGGCACAGCACACGCCCGTTTTCCACGCGGACGTCGGCAAGGCCGAGCTTTTTCACTTCATCGCCCACCAGACTCTCAAGCCCCAGCAGGCAGGGAATTGCAAATTGCAGCATGGG
>CALDMA010000032.1 GCA_937915075.1 uncultured Oscillospiraceae bacterium | reverse complement strand
GGAGAATGAGCAGCCGTTTCGCACATTTATGACGCCATCGTACGATAGCGACAGGCACGCCTGACTTCCGCCGCTCACGGCACATTCGGCAAGGTCGACGACACTGCCATATTTGCTGTCAAGCGCACACATGCCCGATGAAATGGAGATCGTACATTTCTGAAAGGCGACCCCCGCCGAGCAGGCGACGCAGGTAACGCCGCCGGAAAGCCTGCTTTCGCTTTGAGCGGTGCCGAGAATATGGATCCCGCCGTCCCCGTAAAAGTTAGACAAGGTCAGCCTTTCCGTCAGCTCTCCGGTAAAGGTGATGTAATACGCATCCGTCAGCAGCCTGGGAAGTCCGTCCAAAAAGCCCTGCAGCTGCGCCGCCGTCAAAGAAATATGTTTAACCGGGCAAGTCTTTGCAAGCACCTTTTCCCGTGTCGGCGCAAGGTCCTCGTCGGTCAGCAATCCGGCGGGGGAGCAGACGACTGTCACGCCGCCCGCTCCTACTGTTTCCTCGAGATAAAAGCGATAGACATTCCCGCCGCCTGCCGTAATGCTGCGGCTCTCGTCCAGGCGAAATACCTGATAAAGAATTTCCCCCTCGTCGGGATCGGAGGCGTAAACACCCAGCTCCGTAAGCGTGTAGGACGCACCCGTCTGCACCTCCGCCAGCGTCACGGGCAGCGCAGCGGTCTGCCTGCCGGTCTCCGCCGTTCCCACGGTGAGCGTCTGCTTTTCCTCCGCAAGCGCCAAGGCGCCCGCCGCCGTTGTGCCGCCGCCCGCCGTGACCCTTGTGACCGTCAGCTTTGTGCCTGCGGCGATCTTCGCCGCCAGTGCGAGGCCCTTTGTCGTATAAAATCCCTGTAAGCTCAATCCACTTCCCCCCTTATCGAATGCGCTGAATGCCGCGCTTGGGACGCTGGGGCAGGGGGGCCGTCAGCGTGGGCGGCTGCTCCGGCAGACGCTTTTTAATGTCCTCGCTCAGGGAGGACTGATACGCCGCGCAGAAATCCTGCACACGCTTGTCCGTGTCCGCGTCGTCCGCGCCGACGAGCAGCGCGGCAAAGCCCGCGCTCACACCCGCCGCGCTCAAGGCGGCCTTGGCGCGCTCCGTCTGCTCGCGGCTGTGCTTTTCGGCGCGCAGCGCCTCCAACTCCATCTTTTCTTCGTCTGTCATGTGGTTCTCCTTTACGCTTTATTCGTTTTCCGCTTCTGCCGCTCTGCGCCGCAGCTCCTCCTGCACGTCTGTCACCCACGGCAGGTTTTCCAGAATGGTTTGCCGCGAGAGCAGGGGAGAGAGGGACAGCAGCGTTTCCGCCAGCGCGGCGTTGTCCTGCGGCAGGTTCTTGTAAAAAGTCAGCTCGCCCCCTGTGAGGTCAACGCATTGTCCGAGCAGATTTTCGCCCGCCGTCAGCGCGGCAAGCAGGCCGCGCAGGCCATCTGTAAAGGCCCTTTCCTTTGCACTCCGCACTTGTTCGATACCCCAGAGCTTGTATTGCAGCGCTACGCCGGAGCTGTTGCCCGCGAAATGCTCGTCGCAGAGGTCCGGCGTCATGGACAGCTGCAAAATGCTGCGGCGCAGGTTGGCCTCCAGCTGACCAAGGGCTTCATGGTTCAGATTTTTCACCACGAACTCCGCGCGTCCGCCTTCGCTGAGCGAGAGGATGCGCGTGCGGTTGGCGTTCTCAATGTCCTTCTGCGTCGTACCCTGCATACCGTAGAGCGCGAGAAACGCGTTGGCAACCGACTGCATATCGTCCAGCGCGCCGGAGAGCAGTACATTGTACGCATCCACCAGTCCCGTCACCATCTCGAAGTCGCCCACGCCCTGACAGTTGTTGTAGAAGGGCAGCAGGGGAATGGTGTGCAGCAGGTTTTCTTCCGCCGCGCCGAGGGTCACGCCATTTCCGTCCCATGCAAAGGGGACGAGCCGCTCTGCGGTGTAAAGCACACCGCGCGTCTCGCCCCTGCCGCTTGCAAGCAGGCGCACGGCGGCGAGCAGGGGAGCGCCCGCATCGCCGGAGCGAATGGCGAAGCAGCCGCAGGGGTCGCAGCGGCAGACTTTCACGCCGCCGCGCTCGGCCCAGACGAGCGCAAAGCCCGCGCCGCAGATGCTCAGGTCGCGCCCGAGGTCAAAATAAAGGTGCGGCAGGTCCAACTCGCGGCTGAGGACGGCATAGCGTCCGTCCGCTGCACCGCCGTAGGAGATGGTAGGCGGCAGTCCGAGGAAGTAGCCGGTATGCACTTCCGTGATGTAGCGGGGAAAGGGCGCGCGCAGGCGGTTGTCCGGGCGGCCGCGCACAGTTTCGCCCTTGTTGACCGACTGTTCGCCGCGGTAGTAGTCGTAAAGCCGCTGCCGCTCGGGGCGTACCGTCCGCAGAAACTCGCCCACCGCCGCGCCCAGCGCCTCCGCGTCCGGAACGCCGGTGCAGATGATATCCTGTTTCAAAGAAAAAGTCCTCCTTCACTGAAGTCTATACTTCAAGTGTAGGAGGATTTTCCGCACCGTTCCTCTGTCGCCGTTCACAGTCTTCCGACTACTCGGACAAAACTCACATGAGGCCAAAGGAGCGCCCACGGACAGTTCCATGGGCGCTCCTGTGTACTTGTGTGCGGCTTATGTCGTGAACAGCGTCTCCGCAAAGCGCCGGTCATCGTCCATGCAGCCATTCAGGATAACGATCTTGTCAAAGAACGCCTGCGCGCTCTCGCTCAGCTCCACCGGCACAAGCGCAGAGGCATTATATGCCTGCAAGGCGTCATAATACTCCGTCAGCTTCGCCATCAGCGCCGCACGCTCCTCGGTCAGAAGGGGAGTGAGCATACTTTTGAAGAGCGCCTCGTTGAGCAGCGCGGCACAGTCGTTCCATGTGTCGGCATCCGACGCGGAGTAGGACGCGCCGAGGATAGCCTCGTCGATCGCCTTATCGTACTGCCCCGTTTGCAGATAGTAGCCCACCAGATAACGCGGGATGGTGTTGCTCTGCGCCCCGGCAAGCTGCGCGGCGTATTCGTCCGCCTGTGCGCGGTACGCCTCGCCGCCCTCGTTGAGCGACGCGACCACATAGGAAAGCTTCTTGTCGTTGTATTCGTAGAGGTCGAGCCGCGCGGCCGCGCTCAAATTGCTCATGAACTCATCGGTACTGCCGACGGGTGCATTTGCTTTCGACGACGCATAGAGGTTGCCGCACAGCGTCAGCAGCACAATGGCGGTAAAGCCGATGCCGATATTCCGCGTCAGCAGGGAAGTGTCAAATCCTTTTGCCTGCGCCCTCTTTTTCTTTCCGCCCCCCTCCGCGGCGGTCTTTTCCGCAAACGGCTCGGCGCACATGCCGATGATCAGCCCGTAAAGGGCATAGGTCATGCAGAGGAACACGATCATCGACATGGAAACATCCCAGCACATCTGCCCGCCGTTCATCACGAACTCCGCACACAGGACAGGGTAGAGCCAGTAATACTCGCTCTCCTGCATCTGCCTGCGCTTTTTCCAGAGCGCAAGCAGCATCGCGGCCAGCGCACCGGCAAACAGCGCAAGGCCGACCACGCCGTCCTCGAGCAGGACCTGAAGATAGTGCTGATGCACATACTTTGTTTCATAGGGATAATCCTGTACGCTCGTTACACCCGTTTCAAACGCGCCGACGCCGCTGCCGACAACAGGGCTGAGCCTCCACAGCCGGAGCGCATCCTGACGGTACATTGCACGAATGATCGGCGAGCTGCTCGCCCCCATCGTCTGAAGGCGTGTTGCCGCAAAGCCGGGCAGCAGCTTATAGCCCAGCGGCAGCTCCGTCCCGCCGTCGAGTACCGCCCGATAAACGGTCAGGCCCGGCTGTCCCCAAAAGGTGATCCGTACTGTCTCGCTCTCCTCCGGAACCGTAAAGCGGACCGTTCCACTCGCCGCGTCGTGGTAGAGTGGGGTGGAACCTCCGGCAATAATCTCCATCGTGTCCTGCGAAGAAATCTGCACGGAAATGCCCTCGTCCGCCTCGATCTGCATCGTGTGCTCGCCCGGGGAGAGTGAAACATTGCGGGTAAGCTGTGTGCCGAAGGTATATGCCCCCGTCACATTCAGTGCCGCAGCAATGTACACGGCTGCGCCCAGCGCCACCGCGATCAGCGCGCCGAAAGCGAGCTTTTGATACTGCTCCAGCACTACGGAAGCACGCTTCGCCAATGTCATTTCCAGCGTGGGCGTGCCCGCCGCATCCCCCAGCATCAGAGGCAGAACGCTCGCCGTCTGCCCGCCGTTATACATTTGAAACGCCAGCAGCGCACAAACCAGCGTCGGCACCGCCGTCTCGATCATGCGCAGCAGCGCCGCGCCGCGGCCCTTGCCCGCAAAGATCAGATACGCCGCGACCGCCGCGGCAAAGCAGGCGATCGCGCCCATACTGAACACCAGCAGGAACGCAAACGCGCTGAACGACAGCATGACCGCGTCAAGCACCCGCTGTCCCTTTGTCTCCGCACCGCACAAAAGCGCGACTGCGCAGAAAATGCCGATAGCATAAATGGACGCCTCGATATTTGCGTTCCCGAAAATACCGTTCAGGCGCGAGCCATCGAATGTGATCGTCTCTATATCGATCGCAAAGCACCGGAGCAGCGTTTTACAAAGTCCCGTGCTCACCGCCTCCACGCTCAAAAACGCGTAGACGGCGGAAATGCCCGCGATCACGCCCATCACGCGCCGCGCAAACGCGCCGTCGAATTTCTTATGCATTGCGGCAAGCAGGAAGAAAAACACCGCGATGAGAATCTTCGACCCCTCGCGCAGATGGAACTTGCCGGACATCGCCCAGAAGATCGTCACCCACGAAAACGCCGCGTAGCCGAGCAGCAGCAGGGAGGGAAGGTTCCAGATCCGTTTGCGGTCGCCGAGCGCAAGCAGCGCGATCACGCCGAGGCCCGCGAACAGCGTCATCCATTTTGTCCCCGCACCGCCGAAATGCAGCAGTCCCAGCACCGCGAGCGCAAGGCACAGCGCCGCCGTGACCCACGCGGAGTTCTTTTTTTCTTTTATCCTTGCACGCATCGTAAAAGCCTGCTTTCCCAATATTTTATAGAAATATTGTACCGTTTCTGCGCCCCTGTGTCAAGGCGGAGCTTGGCCCCTTCCATCTGCTTGTGCTTGCGGTGCGGCGCACGACATGGTACAATCAACTTACACTGGAGTAAAAATGAAAAGCGGGAGGACAGCAGCGATGAGCCGAGAAAACGAAAAGGTATTGACAGAGCTTCAGAAATTTCTTGAACTCCACGACGAGGAGCTGAACGATGAGAAGGACTTTGACCGACTGACGGCGCAATTCCTGTCACAGCACAACGGCTCTCCGGACGGCGGCAGTATGGAAGAGATCGAAACGGCCGATGACTATCTGGAGCTCGCCGAGCAGGCCGCATCGAAGAAAAAACGTCTGAACTACTTGAAAAAGGCGCTGGAGCTTGAGCCGGATCATGTGGACGCGCAGCTTCATCTGATCCTGACCGAGGCAGAGGATGCTCCGGAGGCGCGGCTTACCGCCTTGGAGGACCTCATCAAAAAGGCGGCCAAGCCGTTGGAGGAGGAAGGCTGCTTTGAAAGAGAAACAGGGGAGTTCTGGGGCATCATTGAGACGCGGCCTTATATGCGCGTGCGCCGCGAGTACCTCGGTTCATTGATCGAATGCGGCATGATGCAGCTTGCGATCGAGGAATGCCGACAGCTTTTGGAACTGTGCGAGGGGGATAACCTCGGCATTCGCTATCTCCTGATGCACCTCTATGCCTATACGGAGGACGAGCTGCACGCATTGGCGCTGCATCGGAAGTATGGCGCCTATGAGGAAACGCAAATGCTGCTTCCGTTGTCGATCCTGTATTATAAGCTCCACCAGCTTGATAAGGCAGAGGATCACCTGAAACGGCTGGCTTCGGTCAATAAGGACACGAAGAAATTCCTGCGGATCATGATAAACGGAGAACCCGATGCCCTGATCGACCATCTGGACCCATACGGGTATCGCCCCTTCACAATCGAGGAGCTGATCGAAGATCTTGTGGGGAATGCGTTTCTCTTCTCCTCTGTACCGCACTTCTTCGCATGGGCATCCAACTGTCTGAGCAAGCGCGCAGGCGGTAAGGCAAAGAGGCCGTAGAAAGGCAGATAAGGCGGAACGATCCGCCGCAGGTTCCATGGAGCCACCCCGCCTCAGGTTGTCTGAGCCGTTGAATTTAGCCACAATATATCGCATAATGTTTAAAAAATGCAGTAGAGAGGATTTTTGCGCATGGCAAAAACTATGTCCGCATTTTATGATATGCCCCCTTGGGTGCAGCAGATGGAGAAACTGTATCGACAGCTTGAGGCGCTCGCAAGGCCGTTGTCTTTTATCCACGAGGATGCTTTGATTGCAGCGAAAAACATGGCAGAGGCACTTGATAACCCGGCGCTGCAGCAGGCAAGTTTGTTAGCGCAATCGTGTACCCCGGGCATGATCAAAATGATACAGCAGGAGCAGCTGCTGATGTCAAAACTATACCCTGACGGGATCGCGAAAGCGCTGCAACAGCAGCAACAGCTTCTGAATGATTTTGCCCTGTTGACGGATCTGTGTCCAAAGATGGCCGATCAGATCCCAAGCTGGACCCAATCACTATCTGACACAACGGCGTTTCAGCACGAGGATCTATGGCTTGCCAGAGAGCAGGGCATATCCCGATGGGCTGAGGCACTTGACCGCATTTCTGAAATAAATACATCATACGAATTGGGATCGGACGAAACAGAGGAATTATCTGACGAAGAAAAGCAGCTCCTTACAGAAGAAGCATCTTCTATCGTTGCGGACAGCAGAAACTGGGAACAGCGGTTTATGGCGAGTGTGAAAAAGCACGAAGAAGAGCATCCATTTTGGGCTGCTGTACTAAAGCTTCTAATCATTGATATTCTTCTCACTTATATTCTGAACGCAGGTATTTCAAAGATTGGCGAAGCAGCAAGGCCGACCAGAATGTATGAAGATATCACTCCAGCATCTCAAGTCGTTTACCATATTGAGCAGAATCAGACGGTGATCATTGTCGATGACTCTCCACGGTACTATTATGTGGTAGAAGCAAAAGACAAGGATGACCAGGTCAAAAGAGGCTATGTCAGCAAGCGGTCGATCCACATTATAGAGGAAGTCGATCGTGTGGATAACCCCGCAGTGGATCAACCGTAAAACCGAATATTCCTTACATAGCAGGGAGGTTTCATCCGAAACCTCCCTGCTATCATTTTTGCATATGGATCAGCAATGCCTATTTGTTTTATAAGCAATTTTGTTCGACCACAAGGTCGTTGACGGTGGTGCCGAGCAGCACGCTCAGTGCGTAAAAGTTATCAATGTTCGGCAGCGTCCGTCCTGCCTGCCAGTGGTACACGGACTGGGGACACGCAAGGTTCAGATACCGCTGCACATCCAAAACCGTGTAGCCCTTCTCGATCCGGCGGCGGAGGATGTTCTCCCCCGTCGCCTTCACATCGATCACCGGATAGCGCGTCATGCGCTGATGCCCTCTTCCGCCCAGGTCTTGAGGATAAAGTGATACGGCTCTCCCGTGGGGTCGCACTGGCTGTTGAGCTGTTCGGCCAGACGGCATACCTCCTGCGGATGGCGCGCTCCGATGAGCACGCTCTCCTTTGCGGGCATGCCGTCCATCGCGCACCCGTCCGCATAGAGCCGCAGCTGATAGAGGTCCTCCGCCTTCGTGTTCTTCGCCTTGGCTTCGTAGATGGTCAACCCGCCGGTCTTGCTCACCAGCAGGTCGATCTTTCCCTGCAGTCCGATGGTGCGGTAGGTGCCCTCCTCACGGCCGATGCGGAGCGTATCGCTCTCCGCCGCCTTCTTCTCCGCGAGCTTGCCGACGAGTCGGCTCTCCAGCGACTCCCGTGAGGTCTCCGGCTGCCTGACGTTGGCGCGGATCCAGCGGAAGAGTGCCTGCGTGCGCGCGTCGCCCTCCACAAAGGCGTTCTTTGTCGTCTCCGTTGCGGGGAACGCGATGCCGTCCTCTCCGCGCAGGTCAATCTGCGCGAGGAAGCGGTTGCAGCTCGGGTGCAGCGCCTTGCCGAACACCTTGCTGTACAGTCCGCGCTCGATGCAGCGGCCGTTGATGCGGATCTCAAGGCCGGAGGAGGCCATGTTGCCCTTGTAGTAGGCGACATTCTCCTTATCCGCCTCGATGGTGCCGTAGCAGCAGCGGACGGTGACCTCACCGCCGCCGAAGTCCGCCGCCGTCTCCGGCAGCTCCACCGGGTCCTCCTCCCAGAGAGGCTCGAGCGCCTCGAGCTGATGGTAGCTCTCGGGAGCGTTCTGCTCGCGGCAGATGACGCCGATGGTGATGCAGCCCTCTTCGAGGATGGCTGCATAGGTGTAGGCGAGTTCCTCTTCGAGGTAGCCGCACAGCTGACGGAAGTCCGCCTTGGCGCGCTTCGTTGCGGGCTTGAGGCTCTCGAACTTCTCCTTGCTGCAGCGGACGCGGATGGTGGTGCCGGTCTCATGCAGGATGGCGCCGTTGCCCTGGTGGACCTTTGCGCGCATCTTCCGGTCGATGGCAGCATAGGGCGCGGATACACAGCGGTACCGGTCTGCCGCCGCATCCTCTTTGGTGCGGCTCTCAAGGAGCCACACCTCGACCTCCTCACAGAGGTAGGAGAGGGCGTTCTTGAGGCCGCAGCCATGCTCATTCAAAGGCGTCTGTGCTCCGCCGCGGCCGGAAATGGTCAGGGCCGCACCGAGGTCCGAGATACCGGTACCGCTGTCGTAGACGGAGATGTCGACGTAGTCGCCGCCATCCGTGAGACGGAGGATAACCTCGCCGCTGCCGCCGTTTGCCTTGATGGAGGAAATGGCGTTGTCCACCAGTTCCTCAATGGCCTGGGCAGGGGAGGTGTAGTGTCCGCCAATGGCCTGGAACAGGGCGAAGCCGCTGGGGGTGTTGTCGAGCACCGTGTCGCCGATGCAGACGCCGGAGGGTTCATAGATGTTCTCGGGGATCATGGGATCATTGTTGAAGAGATTCTTGATGTAGTTGGTCGTATTCATGGATAGTATCTCCTTATGTTATATGGTTTGTCTTCGGCGCGGTCAGTTCCACGCCTGGGTGCCTTCCTCCGCCTGCAGTCCGAGATGGACGGCCAAAGCGTGACGGAGGGCGAAACGGTCGTAGGGTTCGTAGACGCAGCCGATGCGGCGGATGAGCGTCTTGCGGCGGATGGTCTTCACTTTCTCGCACAGGGCGCGGCTGGTGTGGTCAAGCCCCTGTTCCGAGATGAGCACGTGCGTCGGGAGCTGCGTGCTCTCACGGTCCGAGGTGAGGGGGATGACGGTGACGGTATCCGTATCGCCCTCTTGCGAGATGACGATGACGGGGCGGCAGTCGTGCCTGCCGAGGCAGTCCCACGCCGTCCACATCTCGAACGGCTTGGTGGTCTTAGTGTTCATAGCAGATTCTCCTTCGTGATCAGGAAGTGATGGGCAAGGGCTTTCAGGACGCCGCTGCGTTCGTTTGCCGGCCAGACGTAGCCGAGCCCGCGGCCGAGACAGTTTGCGTGGATGGCCACCGGGTAGTCACACAGCGCCATGTAGGTCTTGTCGTCTACGGTGACGAGTGCGTGGCTGCCGGTCTGCCAGCCTTCGCCGGGTACATAGTGTCCGGTCAGTACAAGCGGGACGACGGTCACATAGTCATCGCAGCTGTTGTTGTGCGAGACGGTGAGCGTCGGACGAGTTCCGCCGAAGCCGCAGGTTTCCGGCAGAACAGCCATGCAGCAGAAAAATGCCAGGCTGCGGTTAACGCGCACTCGGATGGGCGCTTTCTTCTCTTCTTCCATGGTATATCTTTACCTCCTTTCCTCAGAGCGGTAAGCAAAACAGCGTGCAGGCATTTCGCCTACACGCTGCTCCAGACCGCTATGAGGGTGCGGAAGTCTGACGCCTGAGTACACACGGAGGAACTTTTATAGTAACCGTATCTTGCCAAATGGGGCAAAACAGGGTATACTACTTCCTGACGGTGCGGCTTCAGCCGTTGTGTAGGTGCTGTTACCACCTGCGCAGGTGGTAGAGGATTGCCGTCCTTTACCACTGCCGTTGTTTTACTTTATAGTGGCAGTATAACATATACGATATCGTATATCAAGTGATATACTGCACAAATTTATGCTGAAAACTCTGTGCAAAATATACGATATCGTATATTTGCGAGGCGTTTGTAAATCTACTGCGTTAGGATGTGTTCAAAGTGTCTCGAAGTGAAGCTGAAAATCGTGCAATCAAAAAATACGAAAAGGAAAAGATTGACCGTTTTTTGATTCGCATTCCAAAAGGCGAGAAGGAGAGAATCGCAGAGCACGCTAAGACGCAGGGAGAGTCCACCAACGCATTCATTTACCGCGCGGTGAACGAAGCCATTGAGCGCGACAAGCAGAAATAAATCCGTGGGTATTAGAGATTTGCTTTCGAAGCCATTTCTCTAATACCCACGGTTCTTATTTTAATGTATGTCTTTTTAGAAACCAAACACTTTCTCCCGCAGCGCGGGATTTCCCAGGATCGCCAGATACCGGCGCACGTTCGGCTCGTCGCGTCCGTTCAACCGATTCAGCAGGAGAACGGCGGCCTGCACCTTCGGCTCCGTCTGCCGCGCGATGAACTCATAGAACATATCCCGGAAAGCGTAGTTCCCAGCGCCGGCAATGGCATCCACCATCATTTGCAAGAACTTCTCCGGCGGAACGGTGTCAGTAATACCATCCAGCTCCGCGCGGAGCGACTGCATCCACGCTGTCATCTCATCGGAGAATTGCACCTTGCCGTCTGGCTGCCAGTAATACGCCATGTCATCCGGGACGACACCGAAGAGCTCTTGCGTGGAGACTGGTTCCACCGGCGGACAGGGTTGCGGCGGTGGAAAGCGCTCGACGCTCGGAATGTCCGCTCCGAGCTCGTCCCACAGCGTCCAGAAGTCCGCGCCGAACTCCCGCGCGGTCATCGCCACAGCGAGGGCGGGTGAAACAAGGCAGTAGGAGAACGCCAGCGTGCTGCCGCCCTGCTCGTCGATCACGGCACTGCGCTCGTCCATCGGCATAAAAAGGTATTTCTTTGCCTCCTCCAGCGTCCCGCCATTCTCATGCAGCGCCGACAGCGTCCTTTTCAGGTGCGTGAAGCAGCTGCGGACCCCGATAGCGTCCTCCTTATGATAGACTTCAACGTTCTCCTCCGTCGCGGACATATCCGCGTAGAATTCCTCGAAAAAGCATGCGGCGAGATAGGACTCGACCTGCTCCAGATCGGCGCACGCGGTGGGAACGTCCTGAATCAGGCCGGTCAGGTCCTTGTTGTACTCGCCGCAGCCGTCCTTGTGCAGCAGCCTTTCAATCTCCCACAGCTGGGTCGCCCGTTCATTGGTGAACTGCGTCCCCAGCACGCCGTTGATCCAGCCGATGAACCGGCGCTCGCGCACATAGGAGCCGTCCACGGTGATGACGCCGTAGCTCCGGCTGTAGAGCGCTGTCAGTACATACCCCGCAAGGGTGGCGGTACAGAACGCCCCGCCGCCGAGCTTGTTGGAGGAAATCGTTCCTGTGTTGGCGTTGAGCCCCCAGCTTTCCCAGAAATCGTTCTCGAAGTAGTTGTAGCAGCCCCACGCGCGGCCAGCCTCATCGAGCTCCGGCGGATAGAGCAGGCGGATGCGGTGGCCGAAAAGTCCTACCTCGTCCACCGACATCATGCCGCCCGCATGGAGCAGCCCCAGCATCTGCCGCGCGTATTCCGCGCGCCGGTTTTCCGGAACGTCCATTTCCCCGATGTAATCTGCAAAGGTCCCCATCCGCATATCCTCCCACGTTTTCTTTCAGCATAACACGGGGCAGGGGAGACGTCATTGGAGGTGTGGTATAATCCGTGGTTGTAGTTATATTTTTTGCTTTTGCCACAGTTCCTTGAGCGTGCGGTCAATAAGACTACTTAGCACGATAGAAGAAATCGTGAGTATTAGAAAATAGACTTCGAATACGAGTCTCTAATACTCACGGTCTTGTTTTTAAGATTGGTCCCATATTGGCAAATGTCTGATGCGCCGCGCGATCCACAGCGGAGAGTTCCACATAGGTGTGTACCAGATCTCGTTATGCTCTCCGATGATGGGAAACAGCGCATTGCCGCAAGGCGGATCTCTCAGCGAGTCCCCAACGATCACATATCCGGCACATCCCAAAAGGGAAAGCTGGATATAACACATCATGGCGGCCACACGATCCACGTCCTGCGCAGCAAACAGGATATCCGTCTGATAATTTCTTGGTGCCGGTCCCCCGTTTTGATAAGCGGCTGCCGCAGCGATCAACATACCCCCTGCGCCGCAGGCGGGGTCGCAAACGGATAGGTAGCCGCTTTCCGGGATCGTGCTTTTCCCCATTGTTATGCAGGCCATCAGGTACGATATATCCCACGGCGTAAAAAACTGACCGTGCCGTGAGCTTCCGAAGTCAAGCCCCATGTAAAGCTCCCCGAGGAAGTCCTGCTGCGGATTCCCTTCGAGTGCCTCGACGGTTATGCCGCAAAGCGTTTTGATCTTTGCAAGCTCTGGCTCCGTATAGCCCTCGGCGATGGCGGCGTAACGTGCTTCATGGCGCAAGCGGACCTTCGGATCACTCTCTGTGGCCTTTGCCAGAGAGAGCGCGAAGAGCTCCACAAAGTCGCACCAGGCCGACCACTGATTGCGCGTAAGGGATAGAAATACCTGTGCAAAGCGCTTCTCATGCGTTGTCCGCCAATAAGTATTCTTCTCTTTTTTCATTGTGCTGTATGCCTTCCCTCCCGCGTTTTCTTTCAGCATACCATCGGGTGTGAGAGAAGTCATTGAAGCTGTGGCATAATAAAGCGCGCTCTTTTCTGCTTGCACCATTCAGACAAAATATTTTATGACAATGCGAAAAACCTTTGAAATAAAGGCTTTTGAAAAAGTCAATTATATTGATAGAGCTATCTTTATACCACACAAAGCGGTTGATATTTTGCGATTTGTGTGGTATTATCAGTCTGAGGTGAGAGCGATGCTGATCGATTCCGTGGTTCAACGGGAGGCTATTCGCAACGAGCAGATGATACTTCAATACGAATCTCTGATTGCGGAGCTTCCCAAAGGATCGATCACCTGCCGCAAAAATGGATATTACTATCTCCGATACCGCGAAGACGGCAAGCTGTATGATAGGTATATTGGCAAGGACGCAGAGAAGGTTGATGCGATCCGCGAAAAACTCGCTCTCCGAAAGCACTATACGGAAATGCTCTCCGCACTGAAGCGTGAACAAAAGACCATTCATAGACTACTGGAGGAACTTGCATGATCATTTATCACGGAAGTACGATACTCGTTGAAAAGCCGGAGATTCGCACCGGTGATTCGTTCCTTGATTTTGGAAACGGCTTTTATACTACGACAGATGAAGGTCAGGCGGAACGTTGGGCGAAAATCAAAATGCGGAGAGAGCGTAAAAGCGTTGGGTATGTTTCAATATACGAATTTGACTTTGAACTGGCAAGGGCGCAGACAGCAATCTATCGCTTTAACCATGCCGACATGGAATGGCTGCAATTCGTTGTCAGAAACCGTCGCGGCGAAACGCTGGGAAATACGTTCGATATGCATATCGGCCCGGTAGCGGACGATAATGTTTACCGATCTATCCGACTTTTTGAAACCGGTGTGCTGGATGCGGACGAAACGGTGAAGCGGCTGAAAACAAAGGTTTTGCAGGATCAATGGACATTCCATACGGAAAAGATGCTTTCTTTTATTCACTTTATCAATTCAAGGGAAATCAGAGCGGAGGAATGATGATATGGGACAGGAACAATTTGCCGCAATCATGCCCTACATCAGCGCCGATCTTGTTGGGATGATTGTCAAAAAGAAAAACATATCCGAACCTGAGGCGATCACAAAGCTGTATAACTCAAAACTGTACGCCGTTCTTGAGCAGGAGGATACAAAGGTCTGGCAATATAGCACGGATATGCTGTATTCCCTCTTTGAGCAGGAAGAAAGAACGGGAAAAATCGAATTTCCCGATGTGTGAGGAGCCGCAAATATGAGCAAGGAGACTGCTTTTGCTGTGTTTTGCCTTGAAAACTATAAGGTTTATAAGTCCCTGACGGGCAAACAAACGGCAGAATTGTTTCGCCGCTACGGCGTGTTTGACTATCTGAACGAGTTTTACGATGTCCTTCATACGACAGGGTATCAATATATCAACCGTGACATTGATATCTACCTGAAGTCTCGCAACGCCATGATTACGGCATGATGTAAAGAGATGTGAACCGCCCTCGACCGAAGTCGCAGGCATCCGGCAGCGAGATTTTATCACTGCCATCACTTTTTCTGATTAACCAGACTGACAAGATGGTTTCCGGCCATCCCTACTTGTAGTACATGGGCCAACCCTAGTGTCCCAACCGGTTCTCGGTTAAGGAAGGCTGCATCGGGAAGGGGAGGATCCATTTTGCGCATAAATCTTGACGGAACCTCCATTGAAGCTGTAGCACAATGGAGGTTTCTCAACATGATACCACTTAACTATAAAGAAACTCCCTGCCCGGCAAACGGCCAGCTATGGCGCCGTGAGCTGAGCAGGGAGCATACTATTTACCGGTATCTATAGGTCAGGCTTGACTTAGAAAGAACTCTGTCATCAAGTCGATTCCTGTTTCGATACAGGCTTCTTTTGGCAAATACTGATTGCTGTGGAGAGGGTGTTGGGACTCGGATCCAAGATGAAAATAGAGGATTGGGATGCGCGTTCCATAATAATACATATCTTCGCCAATCAAGCTCGGATGAATATCTGTGTGAATATTGTCCGCCCCGATCACACGCTTTGCACATTCCGCAAACGCCTCATACAAACGCGGATCGTTGTCAACGACACCATATCCCCTGGTTATTTCAACCTTCGCCTCACCGCCATAGGTCCTCGCAATGCCTTCTGCAATTTCGCGGATCCGTCGATGCAGATATTCTCTGGTTCCCTCGTGCGTGGAGCGAACCGTCCCGTCCAACGCCGCGTGTTCGCAGACGATATTATATCGTCCTTCCGTAGAAAAAGCACCGATCGACACGGAAATCGGATCAAACGGATCGACCTCATGGCGCAAATCCTGTACCAAAGCACAATCAATCTTGGAGGCGATCATGATCGCATCTACACCAAGATGAGGCTCCGCCGCGTGCGCAGTACGACCGATGATCTCAATGTGGAAGCGATCGGACGCTGCCATGATCGCCCCCGGCTTGACACCAATCTCGCCAACCAGCAGCGATGGCCAGTTATGGAGGCCATACAGTGCATCAATCCTCTGCTCCTCTAAAAAGCCGCTCTCAACGATCGGTCTTGCGCCGCCGATTGGGCTGCTTTCCTCTGCGGGCTGGAACAGAACAACAAGATTGCAGTTGAGTCGGTCTCTCACCCGGTTGAGCTCGCAGGCGATCCCAGCCGCTATCGCCGTGTGCATATCATGACCGCACGCGTGCATGACGCCTGGGTTGACCGATGCAAAGGGAAGACCGGTTTTCTCCGTCAGCGGCAGGGCATCAATATCGGCCCGCATACAAAGCGTTCTTTCCTTTCCCTGATCCAAGCGGACAAAGCCGCCTGCGCAATTGGAAAAGGTTTGAAGCGCAAGGCCATCCCGCTTGAGAAAGCGTCGAATACGTTCTGTCGTTTCGGTCTCCTGGTTGCTCAGCTCGGGATGGCGATGAATATCGCGCCGCAGGTCAAGATAACGAGAAATGTCCACCTTCATAACGGAAATTGGTCTCCTTTAAATCTGAGGATCGGTCAGGGTCGTCCCATAAAGCTGAGGCTGACGATCGCGGAACATATGGATCAGGTCACGCACTTCCTTCGTTTTACCGAAATCGATCGAGCCGGTGATGATCTCCTGTTCGTCGCCGCCTTCAGCAATGACCTCGCCCCACGGGTCAATGATGATTGAATGTCCGCAATAGGTCCCCATCGGACTCGGACCGACGCGATTGCAGGCGACAACAAACATCTGGTTCTCGATCGCGCGGGCCATCAAAAGCGTGCGCCAATGATTGACGCGCGGATTGGGGAAGTTGGACACGACGACCAGTACATCCGCTTTTTTCAGCGCATAAATACGGGAAAGCTCGCAGAAGCGGATGTCATAGCAGACCATCATACCAACACGACCGAATTCCGTATCATATACCTCGTGCTTTTCGCCGTGCGTCAGTTGTGCATCTTCATCCATGTCGCTGTAAAGATGCATCTTGCTATAGTCGCCGACAACATTGCCGTCCCGATCGATCAGGAAAACAGTATTACGCATCTTTCCATCCGCGTGCAGCGTGCTGATCGAACCGGCAACCACCCAAACATGGTACTCCTTTGCCAGATCCTTGCAGACCTTCAGCGTCGGACCATCCGGCGTCTCACAGTGTTTTTCCATCTCGTGGAACATTTTATCAGAGAAACCGGCAGACCAATCCTCCGGAAGAACAACCACATCGGGGCGCGGTGTCTTCGCCATTGCCGAAGCAAACAGCTTCCGGACATTCTCATAATTTGCTTTCGGATCATCAAAGGCAATATTCGTTTGGAGCAATGCAAAATTCGTCATAAGGCTATCCTCCTGTACTCAGATAATGTTCAGCATCGGGGCAGTCAGGACACATAAATGATTGCTCTTACCAAAACGTAAGCAAAGGTAATAATTGTGAGCACCCATCCGTTTGCCAGCATCGCCTTGATATTCTTGGAACGAGCGAGGCCCATCTGGCCAACCATGTCGACGGTCGGTGTAACGAAGAAGGTGACCTGGCAGGCAACCAGAACGACCAGCGACCAGATATGCATATCGATATTCATGGCATTGACCATCGGCAGGAAGAGTTCGTGCGTAATTTGTGCTTGTGCAACGCCGGTACCGGAAATGCCAAACACGCCGATTGCCGCGCTGAGCATCAAGAACGCAACCTCGCCGCCCTTATCGATCAGGGGCTCCATGAGCTGCGCGATCGCATCAAATGCCCCGGAAGCGCTAACATAGTTCAGGAACGGATCAAAGAGCACAAACATGAAGAACATCCAGAACATCTTAGAGCCGCCCTGGATCATCGTTGTCAGGGAGGTCTTGAAGGACATACCGCCGACAAGGCCAACAATGATGGAAACTGTCATCATAACAAGAATCGCATAAGAGGCTCCCGCCTTAGCGACAAGGCCATAGACGATCGTGACCGCCATCGTGGCAAGAAAAGCCAGTGTTGCGCGCTTGCACTTGACGTCCGGAACGAATTCGACGGCTTCCTTGTCCGCTTCGCTATATGCCTCAAGGCCTTCAGTCTTGCGCTGCGTGCGGCAGGCCATAAAGAAGGTGGAACCCCAAACGATGATCGCAAGGGGAATGCCTGCCGTCTTCAGAAATTCTGCATAGGAAATGCCGGTCAGGCCCGTGATCGTAACAACAGGGGGAACAAAGGGGCCAATGTAGAGGCCCGTTGCACCCGCACCGTGCAGGATCACGCCGAGGGTGGAAGGTGTCAGGCCAACGCTCGCGACGATAGGGATCAGGATGGGAGCGATGATAGCGTTGGAGCCAGCCAGCGTGCCGAGCAGGGAAACCATCAGGGTGGAGGTGACCATAGAAATCAGGATCGCAGCGCGCTTGCTCTTGAGCTTAAAGCGATTGACCACCGTATAGACAAGGTTATGCGCCACCTTTGTCTGACTGAGGACTTCTGCCAGACCGGAGCCAAGCACGATAATAAAACCGATCAGCGCGCAGAACGAGCCGAGAGAGCTATAGATCGTGTTGGCAAATCCGAGAATCGATTCGCCGTTGAGGACAGCGCCAAGAATAACGCAAAGGAGAACGGACACATTCATGTCCTTGCCTCTGAGCATCAGAACGATGTAGAGAAGCAGCGGCAGGAACCCCCACAAAGGATTCAGATCAAAAATCATAGATTTTCCTCCCTTTTTATTTATAAAATTTTTGATCTTGATTTATATCTCTACCTTGTGGATGGCCGGCCCTGCCACAAAGTAAAAATATCAGAGATAAACCCCGAATTCCAGAGAAAGCTGATCCTGCTGTTCCATGCGGGCAAGCATCTGCGGCGCGTCGTATTGTCCAAGCGCTGCGATCAGGCAGCTGCACATCGCCATGGCACAGACCGGGCTGAAGTATTCATCACGCGGCGCGATCAGCATTTCGGTTGACTCCAGAGCGACCTGTGAGGTCAGGGAATCGGTCAGAGCGATTACCGCACAGCCCTTTTTTCTGCAATAGGAAACTGTATCGCAGGTAAGCTTTGTATACCGGGAATAGGCGACCGCGATCAGGCAGTCTTCTGCGCTGACATCGCACAGCGTAGAGGATAATGCACCGGTCGACGCCTCAAGCAGTTGGACATTGCCGTACATACGCCGCAGCATAAATCCAAGCAGATACGCCACCGCATAAGACGAACCGTTGCCAAGAATATAAATACGGCGCGCCTTCCGTAAAAGCATTGTTGAACGATCCAAAGCAACGCGGTTTTGCTGCGTGTACAGGTTCTCTATCATCTGGGCATCTGAACGGAGAGCAAGAAGAATCGGATCCTCCCCATCGCCGTCAGAGGAATCTACGCGCTGAAGCTCGGACTTGAGCTTGCTGAACGGAGTTTGCTGAAGACGCGCATCATAGACCTCACGTTGAAATTCTTGATAGCCGCTGCATCCCATCACGCGGACAAAGCGGGTGATCGTCGCGGCGCTGATGCCGGTTTCCCGACTAAGATCGTTAATGGAGAGAAACGCTCCCTCCTTGGGATTGTTAATAATATAGTCCGCGAGCTTTTGATGCCCCTTAGACAGCGTAGGATAGCTTTCGCGAATTTGGTCAATTAGGTTTTTTCCGGTTTCCTGCATGGTTGGTTCCCTCTTTCTTTTCATTGGTCTTTCGTTCATTGAAAAGCAATGAATACATCATACAGGAAAATAACACAAAATGAAATACCCTTTTGACTGTTTGAAATTATTTTTTCGTGTTTTTGATCAGTCGGCTGTTGGTGCGGTAGAACAAAGGCTTTTTGTCCGCTTTTCCGTTTAGGGTATTCAACTTTTCGCGGTAGGCTTCTATATCCCGATTCAGAAAAAGCATAAGCGAGATAACAATAAGGCCGGCAGCGGCGATTCCATAAAAAA
>CALDMA010000031.1 GCA_937915075.1 uncultured Oscillospiraceae bacterium | reverse complement strand
GGTGCCGAACAAGCTCGTCTCCGCCGTCCACATCCGCGACGTACTGGAGTCCCGCGAGTTCACGCAGCACAAATCGAGTGTCGCCTTTGCCGTCGGCAAGGACATTGCAGGCAACAACATCATCGGCAACATCGCCAAGCTCCCGCACGTCCTCATCGCCGGTACGACCGGCTCCGGCAAATCCGTCTGCACCAACTCGCTCATCGTTTCCCTGCTCTATAAGTCCACGCCGGACGAGGTGCGCTTCATCATGGTCGACCCGAAGATGGTCGAGCTTGCGCCCTACAACGGCATCCCGCACCTGCTCATTCCGGTCGTCACCGACCCGAAGAAGGCGGCGGGCGCCTTGCAGTGGGCGGTCTACGAGATGATGAAGCGCTACAAGCTCTTCTCCGAGCGCAACGTCAAGGACCTTGCGGGCTATAACGCCCTTGCCGCAGCGGACGGAACGCTCAAGAAGCTGCCGAGCGTCGTGGTCGTCATCGACGAGCTGGCCGACCTCATGCTTGTCGCGGCGAAGGAGGTCGAGGAATCCATCTGCCGCGTGGCGCAGATGGGCCGCGCCGCGGGGATGCACCTGGTCATTGCAACGCAGCGTCCGTCGGCGGACGTTATCACGGGCCTGATGAAGGCCAACATCCCGAGCCGCATCGCTTTCGCGGTCGCGTCCTCGCTCGAATCCCGCATCATTCTCGATACCACCGGCGCGGAAAAGCTCGTCGGCCGTGGCGATATGCTCTACGCCCCGCTCGGCGAGGGCAAGCCCCGTCGCGTGCAGGGCTGCTTCATCTCCGCCGAGGAGATCGACCGCGTGGTCGGTTTCGTCAAGGCAAACGGCGCCGCGCAGTACGATGAGAGCGTGATCGACAAGATCGAGCAGGCGGTCGCCGAGAAGGAGAAGGGCGGCAAGGGCGCGCCCTCCGGCGCGGCTCCCGAGCCGGTCGCCGACGAGGGCGACGAGCTGCTCCCTGCCGCCATCGACGTGGTGATGGAGACCGGGCAGGCGTCCGTTTCCATGCTCCAGCGGCGCTTGAAGCTCGGCTATTCCCGCGCCGCGCGCATCGTCGACGAGATGGAGCAGCGCGGCATCGTGGGACCGTTTGAGGGCTCGAAGCCGCGGCAGCTCCTCATCACCCGCGAAAAGTGGGAGGAGATCAAGCTGCGCGGCGGCCTCGGCGCGATGAGCTCCGCGGCGATGGCCGCGCAGGACGCGGAGGAGGAAAATCCGCCGGTCGAGGAGGAGCTCCCATAAAACAAAAAAACAGCGCCTCACGGAGCTTCCGTGGGGCGCTGTCGTTCTCGGCCGGGGGCTTTTTTCGTCCTCGCACAATATGCTTTGACGAAAAGCGCGGAAAAAAGTTCCCGCTGCCGTAAAAAAATTTTTTCACACGGACACGCGCCGGCGCATAGGCTGAGATGAACAAAACAGCAGGCAAGGAGGCGAGGCGATGGCCTACTCCGACCGCGAGCTGCTGGCGCGGCTCATCGAGTGCGAGGCGGGCGGCGAGGGGGAGAACGGCATGAAGGCGGTGGCGAGCGTCGTGATGAACCGCGTGACCGCCTCGGGCGGCGAATACGCCCGCGTGGGGCAGGGCAGCATCCGCAAGATCATTATGCAGCCGGGGCAGTTCGTCTGCGCGAGCGAGACGGAGCGTGGGGCCTACAACCCGCAGAACATCTACAATATGCGCCCGACGGACGTCCACTATTCCATCGCGGATTGGGCCATGGCGGGCAACCGTCTGACGGGGCTCGGGGATGCGCTGTGGTTTTTCAATCCCTTTTCGGACACCTGCCGTCAGAACTTTCCCTCGCAGGTCGGGGTGTTCCGCGTGCGCATCGGCGACCACTGCTTCTACGACCCCACGGAAGCCTACTACGATACATAAGAGACGAAATCCAAGGCTCTGAAAGGAATGGACGCTATGATCGAGCTCACGCGCTGCGGCGCGCCGGACAACGACCGCTATCTTCCTGCCGTGATGACGCAGGGAGACGCGAGCACATACCAGACCATGATCGACAACAGCACCATGCAGACAAGGTCGCAGCAGATGGTGGGCCGCGCCTTCGGCTCCGCGCAGGGCGGCGTGGCGCAAAACGGCCGGCAGCAGGGCATGGCGCCCAGCGCGGCGCAGGGGGGAGCGGCACAGGGCATGACGCCGGGTGTATTGCAGGACAGCCGCCGGACGGATACGACGCTCGGCCCCATGCCGTCGCCTACGCCGGGCATGAGCGCCTCGGAGCAGATATTGCACAGCTCGTGGAAGAGCCTGATGGCGCGCAACGTGGGACGCAGCGTGATCGTGAGCTTTTTGATCGGTACGCAGAACACCATCGTCACCCACGGCATCCTCTACGAGGTCGGCAACGACTACATCGCGCTCTATCAGCCCGACGAGCAGAGCTATATCAGCGCGGACCTCTATTCCATCCGCTTCATGGAGTTTCTGCCCGAGATCAGCCAGACCAATTCCCAGCAGCAACAGCAGCCGTAAGGAATGCGGGAGAAGCGCGGCGCGCTTCTCCCGCATTCCTTTTTTGCTTGCACTCAGATGCGCGTGGCGAGGGCGCGGAGCGTGCCCGTGAGGCGCGCCTCGCCGCTGCCGGCGGGAAGGAAGAGACTGTCGCCCTTCTTTGCCTTGACGGTCTCGCCGCCGCAGCGGACCTCACCCTCGCCGTCGAGGATCAAAAGCGAGAGGAAGGACTCCGTACCGCACAGCGCCGCCTGCGGCGCGGCGAGAAGATCGACGGTAAAATAGTCACAGCGGGCAAGATGCCCGCCAAAGTCCGGCGCGGGAACGCCGGCGCTCCGACGCGTTACGTCCAGCGCCTGCGCGATGTGCAGGGCGCGGGGCTTTCCGTCAGGGCCGAGACGGCCGTAGTCGCACACGCGGTAGGTCACGTTGCTGCTCTGCTGCACCTCCGCCACGACGATGCCGCGGCAGATGGCGTGAATGGTGCCTGCGGGGATGAACACCGTGTCGCCCGCCATGACGTTCACGCGGCGCAGGACCTCGGGAAGCGTGTTGTCCGCAATACGGCGCTCCAATTCCTCCTTGGAAATATCGCGCGCAAAGCCGCAGTAGAGAAAGGCATCCGGCGCGGCGGAGAGGACGTACCACATCTCCGTTTTGCCGTTCTGCCCCTCGTGCGCGCGGGCGTAGGCGTCGTCGGGATGGACCTGAATGGAGAGGTCCTTCGCCGCGTCGATGAGCTTGATGAGTACAGGAAATTCTGTGAATTTCCGCCCGTGTGTCCCCAGCGCCTCGGGGTGCGCGGCGAGATAGTCCGCAAGGCTTTTGCCCGCGTCGGGACCGGAGGCGAGCACGGAGGGGCCGTCGGGATGGCAGCTCAGCTCCCACGTTTCCGCAAGGCGTTCACCGGAAAAGGACTTGCCGTAATCGGTGATGAGCTTTGTTCCACCCCAGAGATAGTCCTTGCAGGCGGGGGCGAGCTTGAGAATGGACATGGAAACGATCTCCTTTCAAGGCGAACGCGCGGGATCAGAGGATCCCGCGCGCTTTGAGTTCTTCGCGCAGCTGGCCGGCATCGTGGAACACGATGCCCTGCATACCGGCGTTTTCCGCCGCCTCAATGTTCGGCGGAAAATCGTCGATGAACAGGCAGCTTGCCGCCGTGAGGTCAAATTTGTCGAACAGCGCCTGATAGATGGCGGCCTCGGGCTTGAGCAGGTGAACGTCCGCCGAGATCAGCGTGCCCGAAAAGCACTCGCTGCCCGGAATGTCGTGCCAGTAGGTGTGCTGGCGGCGGGCGGCGTTGGAGAGCAGATAGAGCGTATAGCCCCTTGCCTTCAGCTCGCGCACCACGTCCGCCGTGCCCGCGATGGGCACGATCGGCTCGTTCCAATGGTAGATGATGTACTCCGCCGCGGCGTGCAGCTCCGCGGGGAGCCTGGCGCAGGCGTGGGTGTAGACCTCCTCCTCGGTGATGGTGCCGCGGTCAAGCCGCACCCAGTCGGTCGTGTAGAGCAGGTACTGCTTGAGGAGTGCTTCGCCCTCCGCGCCGACGTGCAGGCGGCGGGAAAACAGCTCCGCGCCGAAGTCCAGCAGCACACCGCCCATATCAAAAACGATGGTATTGATCTTCATTACAGTTTTTCTCCCGGCTCGTCGGGGACAGCGGCGGCGACCGCCGCTTCCTCCGCTTCCGCCGCCACGGCGGCGGGCTCTTTTTTGAACAGTCCCGTCAGCTTTGCCACTCGTCTGCGGCGGCGCTCCCTGGCCTCCAGCCGCTCGCCGAGGTCACGCGCGCCCACGCCGTAGACCAGATAGAGGATCACGCCGGACACCAGCATGATGAACACGGTCGAGGCGCAGCGGCGGCCCGAGGCGTTGACGTTGTAGCCGTACAGCCCCTCCTCCGCGCACATGGCCTGAATGACCATGGCGTAGCTCGTGCCGTAGGAGCTGGCGAAGGTGGCGGACATATCGTACTCGGTAAAGAGCGCGTTGAAGTTCAGCGCGAATACCGCCAGCACGCTCGGCAGGATGATGGGCAGCTTGACCCTGAGGAAGGTCGTCAGGCCGCTCGCGCCCATGTTGCGCGCGGCGTCCTCCAACTCCTCGTCAATGGCGTAAAACGCCGCCTTGATCATGCGCAGCGAGAACGGCAGCTTGACCACCGTGTAGGCCAGCACGAGCAGAATACGGACGTGCTCGGCGAAGTAGAGGTTCACATTGCCGACGTACCAGATGTTCTCGGCGTTGAAGTAGGTGCGGTAGGAATAGCAGATGAGAATGGTCGGCAGCAGCCACGGGAAAAGCAGGCAGTATTCCAGCACCACGCCGGACTTCTTATTGCGGTTTTTGAAGATGTAGTTGCAGGCGATCACAACGATCAGGCAAGCGAGCGCCGCGGCGAGGATAGAGAGCACGAAGCTCATCTTGATGCCGCCGAGCGTCGCCTCGTTGGCGAACAGACCGGAGATGGAGCCCTTGCGCACCTTGTAGGTGCCGCGCGAGGTGAGGTACTGATAGTCCTGCGTGCCAAAGAAGTTGATGAGCGTCCAGTTGGAAAGGTCGAGCTTCTTCATGCGGATGGCGCCGTAGGTCTGGAACGAGAAAATGATGATCATGACCACGGGGATCATGTAGATGATAAAGAGCACATAGGCGTAGAGGTGGGCGATGACATTCCAGACGGGGCTGGTGATCTTCTGCTTCTGCAGCCGCGCCTTCGTCTTGGAGACGGAGAGGTAGTGGCCCTTGCGCTCGTAGGCGGAAAGCACGGTGAGCAGCACGATGGTGAACATCGCGAGAATGATGGACAGCAGCGCGGCGCGTGCCTGCGGGAAGGCTTCGTCCGCCGTGGACGAGCCGGCAAGACGCACGATCTCGGGATTGATGGAGTCATAGCCGAGCAGCGTGGGGGCGGACATGGCGCACAGACCCGTGATGAAGGTCATGACCGTCAGCGAGAACATGGTGGGCACGAGCGTCGGGAAAACGACCTTCCAAAGTACCTTGAAGGGCTTCGCTCCCATGTTGCGCGCGGCCTCGACGGTGTTGTAGTCGATGCCGCGGATGGCGTTGCGCAGGAAGAGCGCGTGGTTGCTCGTGCAGGCAAAGGTCATGGTGAAGAGCACCGCGTTGAAGCCCGAGAACCATGTGGGGTCAAAGCTCGGGAAGGCGTTGACGAGCGCGGTGGTCAGAATGCCGTCGGAGGCGTAGAGGAACAGGTAACCTGTGACCAGCGCGACGCCGGAGTAGATCATCGTGGTCATGTAGCCGAGGCGCAGGATGTTTGCGCCCTTGATGTCGAAATACTCCGTCAGCAGCACGATAGACACACCCACCACATTGACCGTGACGACCAGGCAGATGGCGAGCTTGAGGGAGTTCCAGACGTAGCGGCCCATGCTGCCCGCGAAGAAAAAGCGGATGACCGCGAAGGGATCGCGCACGCCCTCGGCGTTCGTGGTAGTGAAGATGCTCGTGAGCGTATTGAGACACGGCAGGAGCATGAAGCCGAAGAAGAAGTACGCGAAGAGCACAATGCCGATCATGCGCACTACAAAGGCCACGTCAAAGCGGGACTTGGTCAGAGAGGCACCCATCACTCCACCTCCTCCGCGGAGGGCGCATAGGCCATAATGTCATTTGGGTTCAGGATGACCTTGACGCGCTGGCCCGGGTCGTAGATGTTCACGCCGTCGTTCTTCTCAATGACCTTGAGGCTCTGCGTGCCGACGTGGATGTAATACTTGATGTAGAGCCCGTAGTATTCGCAGCTCTCCACCGTGCCGTCGAGCGCGATCTCGCCGCCGCGCGGGGCGACGTTGACGTGCAGGCGCTCGAGACGGATGTAGTTGTGCTTGCTTGCGTCCACCTCCGCGCCGGCAGCGCGGAGGGCGGACACGGTATCGTCATTCAAACGGTTGATATCACCGATGAAATTGCAGACAAATTCGGTTTGCGAGTGGTTGTAGACTTCATTGGGCGTGCCGATCTGCTCGATGAAGCCCTTGTTGAACACCGCGATGCGGTCGGAAAGCGTCAGCGCCTCCTCCTGATCGTGGGTGACGTAGATGGTGGTGATGCCGAAGTCCTTCTGCATCTTCTTCAGCTCGTTGCGCAGCTGCACGCGCAGCTTGGCGTCGAGGTTGCTCAGCGGCTCGTCCATGCAGATGATGGCGGGACCGGTGACGAGGGCGCGGGCGATGGCCACGCGCTGCTGCTGACCGCCGGAGAGCTGCGAGACCGCCTTTTTGAGCTGTTCGTCGGAAAGGTCGACCTTGCGCGCGATCTCGCGCACCTTGCGGTCGATCTCGTCCTTCTTCGCCTTCTTGACCTTGAGGCCGAAGGCGATGTTGTCGTATACGGTCATCGTCGGGAAGAGCGCGTAGCTCTGGAACACGATGCCGATGTTTCGGTCCTCGATGGGGACGCGCGTGATGTCGCGGTCCTTGACCACAACGGAGCCTTCTGCCGGCTCGATGAAGCCCGTGATGGTGCGGAGGGTGGTGGTCTTGCCGCAGCCGGAGGGGCCGAGGAAGGTAAAGAATTCGCCCTCCTTCACATGGACGTTGATGCCGTGCAGGGCGGTGAAGTCGCCAAACTTCACAACGATGTCATTGAGTCGGATCATAATGGATTCTCCTCTTTTTGTATTCGGAATAAAGAGATCAGGCGAGCCGGAGAGATCCCGGCTCGCCTGAAAACACACAACAGTCGGTATCCCGCTGAGCCTCTCCGCGGGATGCGGTGCGCGGGTCCTGCCTTACGCGGCCTTCTGGGTCAGGGTCGCCCAGTCGAGGTTGGCCCAGTCGGGCTCCGCCACGGCGGCGGAGGCGTCGGCCCAGTAGAAGCCGAGGTTGGTCATGATGTTGGTCCACTCGCTGGAGTGCTCGGCAACGTACTCGGCATAGGTCATGTCGGTGCCGTCGACCTTGGTCAGAGCGAAGTTCTTGAGGGTGTAGATGGCGGGAATGCCGTCGGGATAGAGGATGTCAGCCGCGGCGGTGTTGCAGGGATAGGAGTCGAACTCCTCGCCCCAGGCCGCCTGGGTCTCGGCGGAGCCGAACCACTCGGCGAACGCCTTGACGGCCTCGGTCTCTTCCTCGGTGCGGCCGGCCTTATCGAGAATGCCGATGTACTCGGCGATGTAGTAGGTGCCGTCATCGATCTCAACGAGGTCCCAGTTCTCGGGAGTCAGAGCGCCCTTGAGGGGGTTCTCGGAGCTCTCAGCCGCGGCGTCGATCTTGCCGTAGAGAGAGGAGGAGTAGAAGGTGGAAACAGCGACGTCGCCCTTGTTCAGAGGATCGAAGCCGTACTTGTAGGTGTCATCGGAGGAGTACTTGCCCTCGGCGCAGTACTTCCACAGCGTCTCCCAGCCCTCGGTGGAGATGCCGCCGGCGGGGGAAGAGGGATCGACAAAGGCATAGAGCATCGCGGAGTTGATGTTGGCGTTGGTGGTGCCGCCGACCTTGTTCTGACGGTACCAGGTGTAGCCGCAGTCCACGATATCCGCCCAGTGCTGGAAGTGGAGCTTCTCGCCGTTGGTGCCGAGCTCGTCGTTGCGGTAGAGCATCAGAACGTTCTGGATGACGAGACCGTAGGCCGCGCCGGGATAGGCGTACTCGCCGACCTCGGAGGCCCAGGTGGGAGTCCAGTCAACGAGCTTGAGGTTTTCATAAACGCCGTCGACGACCTGACTCCAGCGGGTCTCGTTGAGGCCGAAGAGGATGTCGCCGTCCTTGTTCTCATTGGCGGCCTGGATGGCAGCGGTATCACCGGAGATGACGGAGTTATCGTCAATGCTGATGGTGAAGCCGGCGTCCTTGGCCTCCTGAATGAGCCAGGTGGTGCGCTCGGTGGAGTTGGAGTTGGAATAGATGCGGATGGTGTAGCCGGAGTAGTCCTTGACCTCTTCCTGATCGTCGGGCGTCTCGGGCGTGTCCGGAGTCTCCTTCTGACCGCAGGCGACAAGGCTGAGGACCATGACGGAGGCAAGCAGGAGCGCTAAGAGTTTTCTTTTCATCGTTGTTCTCCTTCGTTTGTAGTTGCGGCATAAAATACCACATACAGCATTATACCTTCCGCGGCGCCGGCGCGGAACGGGACAAGTCTGCGATTATGCGGGCATTTCTGCGAAATGCTGTGAAAGTCTGCCGAGCTTGTCCGGTATGTTCCGTACTTTTTTGTGCAGGCTGCTCGTTCTACCGGCAGCGGTCCTGATACTCCGAGGGGGAAAGACCGGTGAGCTTTTTGAAGGTCGAGCCGAAGTAGGCGACGTCGCGGTAGCCGACCATGCCGGCGACCTCGTAGACCTTGTAGCGGCAGTCGGCGAGGAGCCTGCGCGCCATGTGGATGCGGTAGAGCGTGAGGTAGCCGAGCGCGGTGTAGCTCGTCTCCTTTTTGAACACATGGCTCAAGTGGCCCTCGCTGATGCCGATGGAGCGGGCGATGGTGGTGATGTTGATGTCCGCGTCGGCGTAGTGCGCGGCGATGTATTCAAGCGTCTGGAGCACATATTTGCTCTTGTCGCCCTTGGGCAGCGCCAGCAGATCGTCCTGTGCGCTGCGGCTGGAGAAGGCCTCGTCCTTCTCGCGCACGCGCCCGATGGCGGCGACGAGCTCCTGATCGCGGAAGGGCTTCAAAAGATAGTCCGCCGCGCCGAACCGGAGCGCCGAGCGGGCATAGTCGAAGTCGTTGTAGGCGGTGAGTACGATGACGTGAGCGGTGCTGCCGCGCTCGCGCAGAGCGCGCATCATCTCGATGCCGTCCATGTGCGGCATCCGCACATCGGTGATGATGAGGTTGGGGCTGTAGCGCTCGGCGGCGGCCAGACCCTCCTCGCCGTTGGCGGCTTCGCCGACCACGGCGCAGCCGAGCGAGGCCCAGTCGATGCCGAGCACGATGCCGCGGCGCACCACGGCCTCGTCGTCAACGATCAGTACCTTGAGCATGGTCCTCTCCTTTCTGCATTGGGAGCCGCAGCTGCACGCAGCTGCCGCCGCCCTCGTTTGGATACGCACTCAAACCGCAGTCTTCGCCGTAGCTCAGGCGCACGATGCGGTCCACGTTGTTCAGACCCAGATGGCCGCCGGGAATAAGCTCGTGGCTGTTGAGCCGTTCGAGCACCTCCGGCGGGATGCCGCTGCCGTTGTCGGATACCTTGAGCAGCAGGTAGCCCTCCGCGTCCTCCTCCGCCCAGAGCTTGATGAAGCCCTCGTCGCTGTCGGCCACGCCGTGGATGATGGCGTTTTCCACCAACGGCTGCAAGATGAGCTTGGGCACCACGCAGTGCTGAAAGCGCTCGTCCACGTCGAGCTCACACACGAAGCGGTCGCCGAAGCGGACCTCCTGAATGGCGAGGTAGCGCTCGATCAGCTCAAGCTCCTCCTCGAGCGTGATGAACTCGCTGCCGGAGATGCCCGCGCGCAGCAGCGCGGCGAGGTCGGCGGCCAGCTCCGCCACCTGCGGCACGCCGCCGGTCACGCCCAGCCACTTCATGCAGTCGAGCGTGTTGTAGAGAAAGTGCGGGTTGAGCTGGGACTGGAGCATCCGCAGGCGCGTTTCGTTCAGCTCGCGCTCGCGCTGCACGCTGCGCTCGAGGTTCTGACGGTACTCCGCTGTCATGCGGTCGAAGCTCGCCGCGAGGCGGCCCATTTCATCCTGCCGCGTGCTTTCGATGCGCACGTCGTAATCGCCGCCCTCGACGCGGCGCATCGCGCCGTCGAGCTCGTTGACCGGCTCGAAGAGACGGCGGCTGAGCCACCACGCGCACACAAGACAGAGCACCAGACACAGCGCACCCATCAGCGCGGCGACGAGGTAGATCGACCGGACGACCTGTGCGGTATAGGTCTGCGGCTGCTGCAGGATGAGCGAAAAGCCGCTTTCCGCGCAGGCGCCGACGTAGTAGCCGCGCTCGCCGTCCCCGTCGGAGAGGGACTTGCCGGAGAGCAGCTGCGCGCGCAGCAGGGCGAGGGTATCGCCCGCGCGCAGGGGCTGCGAAGCGTAGAGCAGCCGCCACGTTGGATCGACGAGCAGCAGATCGTCCGCGCCGCGCAGCAGGGGCGCAAAGAAGGCGTCGAAGTTGGCGTCGTCCATGCGGAACACGGCGTAGCCGAGCACCGCACCGCCGCGCGCGGTCACGGGACAGGCTCCGGCGAGCCCGCCGTTTTCGGCGCGCAGCACAACGCCGTCTGCCGCGCGGGCCGCGCTGAGCACGCCCCAGCCGGTGCTTTGCGCGGCGGGCCATACGTTCGCCGTGGTATAGAGACACTCGCCGTCCTCACCGTAGACCTCAAAGTCGGCGTATTCGCGCAGCGCGACCGTGCTGCGGTTCAAAAGCTGGTAGAGCGTGCGCGAGTCGCTGCCGCCGCGGCGCAGGGCGCTGCGCGTTACGGTGCTGTCGGCCAGGGCGCGCGTAACATCGCCGCAGTCGGCGAGCAGCGCGTCGAGCTGCGCAGTGAGCAGAGCCATCTCCTCCCGCGCGTCGGCGCGCAGGGTGTGCTCGCTGCGGGAGATCATCACCTGCGTCATCAGCACGTCGCACAGCAGCAGCGGCACGAGCGCGACGAGCAGGACGGTGAGAAAGATGCGGTTTCGGAAGGACCGCTCAAGCCATGCTCTCATGCTTCCGCCCCCCCGCACAGCGCCTGCCAGGCGTCAAAAAGCTCCTGCCGCCGCTCGTCCGCACGGCGCAGATCGTAGGGAAGGACGGTCAGCTCGGGCAGCGCGTCGGAGGCGGCATCCGCACGCACGCTGCGGCGGCTGAGCTCCGTGTCCAGCAGCTGCTGAACGTCGGGCGAGAGCAGAAAGTCGGTGAATTTCCGCGCGTTTTCCTCGTGCGCGCAGCCGCGGACGATGGCCGCGCCGTCCGGCAGGACGCTCGTGCCCTCGGCGGGGTAGACGATGGCGACGTCGAGCCCGTCGGCGATGGCCTTGCGGGCGTTTTCCTCCAGCGTCACGCCGACGTAGCAGCTGCCGTCCGCCACGGCGGGGACCACGCCGCCGCTGTCGGCGATGATGCGTCCGTCAAGATTGCGGAAGAACGCAGCGAGGGCGGCGTCGGTGTCGCCGCCGACGGCCTGCAGAAGGGTGCCGAGCGCGGTGCAGCTCGAGCCGGAAACGGTCGGGTCGGCAAAGGCGATGCGCCCGCGCCAGCCCGCGTCGAGCAGGTCGGCCCAGCGCTCGGGCGGGTTCTGCCGCACGAGCTTGGTGTTGTAGATCAGCACGACCGGCAGAGCGGAAAAGGGCGTCCATATACCGCCGCCGAGGTCGTATTCCGGCGCGACGGCGTCGGCGTATTCGCTCACATAGGGCGCGAAGCACGCGCTGTACGCGCTCAGGCTGTCCGCGCCGCCGCCAAACATCAGGTCGGCGCCGCTTTCCCCCGCGGCGATGCGCTCGAGGAGCGTCACGGTGCCGCCGGTCTCCAGCTCGACCCAAATGCCGGTGCGCTGTTCAAATTCCTTGAGGATGGGCTCGTAGATCGTTTCCTTGTGCGAGGTAAAAATGACCAGACGGTCCTCCTCGGCGGGTGCGAAGGAGGAAACGTCCTGCGTGTCCGCGCGGCCGCAGCCGGTGAGCAGAAGCAGGCAGACGAGCAGCAGACAGCAGCGGCGCATGGCGGGTATCCCTCCTGATCCGACGAATTTCTTTACCATTTTAACAGGAAAAAGCGTGCTTTGCAATCAATTCTTCTGGACGAAGCGGGCAAAGCGTGCTTTAATAAGGAAGAAAAATTTTCCGCGGGAGGAAGACGATGACTGCTCTGGACACTTACCGCAGCTGGCTCGCGCGCGTGGAGGACGGCGCGCTGCGCGCGGAGCTTTCCGCGCTCGATGAGGTGCGCGACGCCGCGCAGATCGAGGACCGCTTTTACCGTGACCTTGCCTTCGGCACCGGCGGACTGCGCGGCGTGCTCGGCGCGGGCACGAACCGGATGAACGTTTACGTTGTCCGCCGCGCGACGCAGGGGCTTGCCGCCTATCTCAAGGCGGCGGGTCTGCCTCTGCGCTGCGCGATCGCCTACGACAGCCGCACCGGCTCGGCGCGCTTCGCGCGCGAGACCGCGCGCGTGCTTGCCGCCAACGGCGTGACAGCCCATCTCTACCCGCGTCTGGAGCCGACACCCGCGCTGAGCTGGGCGGTGCGCTATTACGGCTGCGGGGCGGGCGTGTGCGTCACGGCGAGTCACAACCCCGCCGCCTACAACGGCTACAAGGTCTACGGTCCCGACGGCTGTCAGATCACGCTCGAGGCGGCGGATGCCGTGTCGAAGCACATCGGGACGGTGGATCATTTTGACGGCGTGCGTCTGTGCGGCTTTGCCGACGCGCTGGCGAACGGGACGATCCGCATGATCGGCGAGGACTGCCTGGAGGCCTTCCTCGACGCGGTGGAGCGCCGGAGCGTCTGGGACGGCGACAAATCCGTGCTGCGCGTGGTCTACACGCCGCTCAACGGCACGGGGCGCGAGTGCGTGACAAAGATCCTGCGCCGCATCGGTGTGACGGACGTGACGCTCGTGCCCGAGCAGGCGTGGCCTGACGGGAGCTTTCCGACCTGTCCCTACCCGAATCCCGAGGAGCGCGCGGCGCTGGAGCGCGGCCTCGCGCTCGCGCGCGAGACGCGCGCCGATCTGCTGCTCGGCACCGATCCCGACTGCGACCGCATGGGCGCGGCGGTGCCCGACGGCGGGGACTACCGCCTGCTCACGGGCAACGAGATGGGCGTGCTGCTGCTCGACTACCTCTGCCGCCGGCGGAGTGAAAACGGCACGATGCCCGCGCGCCCCGTGGCGGTGACGACCATCGTTTCTACCGATATGGCGGACGCGGTCGCCGCGCGTTACGGCGTTGAGCTGCGCCGCACGCTCACGGGCTTCAAATTCATCGGCGAGCAGATCGGTGAGCTGGAAAGGGCGGGGGAGACGGAACGCTATCTCTTCGGCTTTGAGGAGAGCTATGGCTATCTCTCCGGCCCGCACGTCCGCGACAAGGACGCGGTAAACGCCGCGATGCTCTGCTGCGAAATGGCTGCGTGGTACCGCACGCAGGGCATGACGCTCGCGCAGGCGATGGACGCGCTGTACGAGAAATTCGGGTATTACCGCAATGAGCTGCAAAGCATTGTCCTGCCCGGCGAGGACGGCATGGAGCGCATGAACGCCATTCTGGCGGCCCTGCGCGCGGCTCCGCCGCACACGCTCGCGGGCGAGCGCGTCGCGCGGGTGCGCGACTACCTCAGCGGTCTGGACGGCCTGCCGGCAAGCGACGTGCTGGAGCTGCGCACGGCGCACGCCAAGGTCATCGTTCGCCCGAGCGGTACGGAGCCGAAGCTCAAGCTCTACTACTCCACGCACGCGCGGACGATGGAGGAGACCGCGGCCCTCTGCGCTGCTGCGCGGCGGGATATGAGCGCAAAACTCGAATGAGTATAAGCGGTATGCGCGGGCGTTGAGTGCCCTGACCGCAGGATGACAAAAGAAGTCCGCTGCCGAGGGCAGCGGACTTCTTCCTTGGATATTGGGAATCCTTACAGGACGTGGACGGCGTCGGGCGCGAAGGTCAGGCCGCACTTCTCGCCCACGCGGTAGATGCGCTTGCTGCGCGGATCGTTCTCCGCGAGCTTGACGAGCGTATTGCCCACGCGGACGTGATAGTTCTGGTACGAGCCCATGAAGCAGGAGAGCTCGACGGTGCAGGGCAGCCCGCCCTCGTCGGAGAGCGCCGCGGACTCGGGACGCAGCACGACGGTGTATTCCTCGCCGACGGACATACCCTCGCGCGGGGCGACGGCCAGGCGCTCGCCCTCAATGTCGAGCACGGCCAAACCGTTCTCCGTGCCGGTCATTTTGCCGCGCAGGAAGTTCGCCTCGCCGATGAAGTCGGCGACGAACTCGCTCACGGGGTGATAGTAGATCTCCTGCGGTGTGCCGATTTGGGCGACGACACCCTTGTTCATAATGATAATCTGGTCCGAGAGCGCCATGGCCTCGCTCTGATCGTGCGTGACGTAGATGGCGGTGATGCCGACCTCCTGCTGGATGCGGCGGATCTCGGTGCGCATGGAAACGCGCAGCTTGGCGTCGAGGTTCGAGAGCGGCTCGTCGAAGAGCAGCACGCTCGGCTCGATGACCAGCGCGCGGGCAAGCGCCACGCGCTGCTGCTGGCCGCCGGAGAGCTGGTTGGTCATGCGGCCCTCCATGCCCGTCAGCTCGACGAGGTCGAGGATGTGCATGACGCGCTCGCGGATCTCGTCCTTCGGCACCTTGCGTAGCTTCAGACCGTAGGCCACGTTGTCGAACACGTTGTAGTGCGGCAGCAGGGCGTAGGACTGGAATACCATCGCGGTGTCGCGCTTGTTGGGCGTGAGGGCGTTGATGGGCTCGTCGCCGAGGTAGATCTCGCCCTCGTCGGGGCTTTCGAAGCCCGCGATCATGCGCAGCGTGGTGGTCTTGCCGCAGCCGGAGGGGCCGAGCAGCGTGACGAAGGAACCCGGCTCGATGGTCAGCGAGGTATCCTTGACGGCATAGAAGTCCTTGCCGGTCTTGGGGTCCTGATAGATTTTAGAGATATGGTCGAGGCGAACGCCCTTCTTGATCTTATCCATGGCTTAGTCCTCCTTCATTTTTTTGCTGGTGCCGAAATGGTTCATGAAGAGATTCATCAGCAGCACCGCGCCGTAGGTGATGACGATGAGGATCGTCGCAAACGCGCAGGCGAGGCTGTAGGAGCCCTTTTCGGCAAACTCGTTGATCTGCACTGTGATGAGCAGGAACTGCGGCGTCACGAGCAGGATGATGGCGGAAATTGCGGTGATGGAGCGCACGAACGCCGTCACAAGGCCGGAGAGGAAGGAGTCCTTGATGAGCGGTAGCGTGACGGTCATAAAGACCTTGAAGCTGTCCGCGCCCATGTCGTAGGCGGATTCCTCGATGGACTTGTCGATCTGACGCAGGGCGGAGATGCCGCTGCGCGTGCCGGTCGGCAGCGAACGCACGACAAAGACGATGATGAGGATCAGCCCCGTGCCGTAAAGCCCCTGCAGGAAGCCGGTGCGGAACACGCCGGCGGAGAAGCCGCGGATGTAGCCGACGCCGAGCACCGTGCCGGGCACGGCCATGGCGAGCATGGACACCGCCTCAATGAAACCCTTGGACTTAAAGCTCCGCTTGACGACGAGGTAGGAGATGATCATGCTCAGCAGCGCCGTGATGGGCGCGGAGATCAGGCTCAGACGGAAGGAATCCCAAAACGCCTGCAGACCGTGGTAGCGCGTAAAGATAAGCTTGAACCACTTGCCGGTGAGCGGGAAGAACTTGTAGCCCCAGGTGGGGAAGAACGCGCCGATGGGCACGCACAGGTACATGAGGATGACGAAGGTGGCGGCCAGACCGCAGAGAATGGTCAGCGGGACCTTGACGCTCTTATCCTCGATGAGCATACGGCCGCGGGAGGCCTTGCCGGTCAGGGTCGCGGCGGTCTTGCGCTCGAGGTAATACTTCTGCACCGCGAACATCGCCAGCGTGATGCACAGCAGCACGACTGCCATCGCCGCCGCGCCCGGCTTATCGTAGGAGCCGGTGATCTGCAGATAAATGGTGGTGGCGAGGGTATCGTACGAGCCGCCGATGAGCATGGGGTTGGCGAAGTCGGCGATGGACTCGATGAAGGTGACGAGGAAGGCGTTGCCGAGGCCGGGGAGCATCAGCGGCAGCGTGACGCTGGTGAAGACCTTCCAGCGGCTCGCGCCCATGTCGCGCGCGGCCTCCTCGAGCGAGGGGTCGATGTTCTTCAAAAGCCCCTTGAGCATCATGTAGCACACGGGAAAAAAGGTGAGCGTCTGCACAACGGCGATGCCCCAAAAGCCGTAGACGCTGTTGTCGTAGATGCCGAGCAGGAAGCGGGTGATGATGCCCGACTTGCCGAAGAGCATGATCATGGAAAGCGACAGCACGAACGGCGGGGAGACGACCGGCAGCATCGAGACGACCTTGAAAAGGCCGCCGACAAATTTACCGACGCGGACGTAGACCTCAACATAGGCGAAGAGCAGGCCGAGCAGCGCCGAGAGGATGCCGACGAGGAAGCCGACCTTGAGCGTGTTGGTGATGGCCTTGGTAAAGGTGGGCATGGCGAAGATGCGCTCGAAGATGCCGAAGCCGAAGCTGCCGTCGCCCACGAAGCTGTCCACCAGCAGGATCGCCAGCGGATAGAGAATGAACAGAGTCAGAAAGGTGATGAGCACGACGATGGTGGTGACCATGATGGGATCGGCCATCAGCTTTTTCCGGTCCAGCGCCGCGCTTTGAGAACGTGCCATAGGGAGCTCCTTTCTTGGTGGTTTGGAGGAAAACGCAGGCGGGGCAGCGGCTCATGCCGCCGCCCCGTCGGGATCGTTGGGTCGATGCGATAGACGATGTAGAGAGAATTACTTCACCTGGAAGCGGTTCTCGTCGCCGGTGTTCGCGCCGGAGGCGGCCAGAGCGTTCATGACCTCCTCAACGTAGGTCTTGATGTTCTTGGTGGCGTCGTCGAAGTCATAGTCCATGACGTTCTCGGGGTCCAGACCGAACTCCACGGCAGCCTCAGGCTGGGTGGCGTTGTCGATGACCAGGAACTGATAGGAGCCGTTCTGAGCGGCGAGGTTCACGCAGTCGGGAGACAGCGCGTACTCGATCCACAGCTTGGCGGCGTTGGGGTGAGCGGCGCCCTTGAAGATGGCGGTGGCGCCGATCTCGCAGGAGGTGCCGGAGGACGGGATGATCAGCTCGATGTTATCGTAGCCGTTGTCGATGATCTGGGTGATGCCGTCATGCAGGAAGCCGATGCCGATGACGCACTCGCCGGTGCCGACGTTCTTGCTCGGGCCGGAGCCGGACTTGGTGTAGACTTCGATGTTCTTATCGAGGTCGACGAGGTACTGGATGCCCTCGTCGTGGCCGTACTTCTGGATCATGGTGTTGATGACCAGCTTGGCGGTGCCGGCGGTGTTGTAGTTGGACAGCCAGATCAGGCCCTTATACTCGGGCTTGAGCAGGTCGGGCCAATCCTGAGGAGCCTCAAGACCCATGCGCTCGAGCTCGTCGGTGTTGACCATGAAGCCGAGGATGCCGGTGTAAATGCCGTACCAATAGCCGTCGGCGTTCTTGTACTGGGGCTTGGTGATGTGAGAGGCGTTCTCCGCCTGATAGGCCTCGAGCAGACCCTCGGCCGCGCAGACGTTGTAGGGATCGGTCGTGCCGCCGAACCAGACGTCGGCAGACGGATTGCCGTTCTCTTCCTCGATCTTGGCCTGCACCTCACCGGTGGACAGACGCTGATACTCGACCTCGATGCCGTACATCTTCTCGAAGTTCTCGCAGGCGGCGGCGAGGTACTCCTCCTCGCAGGAGCCGTAGACCACGAGCTTGCCCTCGGCCTTGGCGGCGTCGACGAGGCTGGTCTCTTCGGTGCCCTGCTGATCGTCAGCGGGGGTCTGGGTGTCGTCCTGCTTGCTGCCGCAGGCGACCAGGCTGAGCGCCATCACCAGGCAGAGGAGCAGAGCAATGAGCTTTTTCATGCAAATTTTCCTCCAATTCAAAATTTATCCGGGGGCGTCGGGAACGTTCCCGATCCCATCAGATTGCATAAATATTACAACCTGCGTGTAGAATTGGCAAGAAAATTTGAACAACTCAGCAGATTTACACGCAATTTATCAGATTTGTCCGGTGTTCTTGTCAGAATCGTCCCACATTGTCAAAAATGTGACAAAAGCGCCGGGGAAGGGAGAAGACGCGGGCGGGAAAGCGCCCGCGTCTCAAGCTTCCGCACCGGAGGCGTTCTGATAAAAAATGTCCTCCCGCGTGCGCATCGGATAGCGGATGAGCGCGACGGCGTCGAGGCCATCGCGGCGCAGCTCCACCGCCGAGATGCGGCGGTTGGTATAGGTCGTGTAGTAATAGATGCCGCGGTCGGCGTTCCAGCAGGAGGTATAGATGGTCCGCTCATACTCACCGGGACGGACCTCGCAGCAGCCGTTCTGCTGCTCGACCGCGCCGAGGATGTGGAAGAACTGTCCGACGCTGTCAGCCTCGCCTTCGCCGGAGACGGAATGGAGCCGCGTGAACGCCGCGCGCACGAAGCGCGAGGCGGAGGAGAGGTCGCCGGGCAGTCCCAGCGCGCCCATGCCGCGGCTGTAGAGCGTGAGCGGGAGCGTGTCGGAGAAGAGATTTTCCGGCTGCTTCGGCGAGAGGTGCATGAAGTTGTTGAGCGCGAACATCTGCTGCGGGAAGGGCGGATTGTTCGTCAGCACGCCCGCGGGATCGTCATAGACCTTCAGCCCATCCGCGACGGACTCGATCACGACCGCGCCGCTTTTATCGGCAAGGAGCCAATGGAGCTGCGAGGCGGGAAGGCGGTCGCTGAACGGCATGCCGGTGAGGTTCAGCGTGCGCAGGGCCTCGCGGGCCTCCGCGAGCGTCGCGCAGCGGCCCAGCAGCCGGGGGATGAACTCGAACTGCGCGACGTTCTCCCGCTCGGGGACGACCTCGGCGTAGTGCGCGCTGCCGACGAAGTTGAGCCCCGCCATGCCGAGCCCCTTTTCGTTCACCGCGTCGTAGTAAAGCGGGAAGCCGTCGGCGACGTGCGCCGTGCCGATGATGGCGTAATGCGTGTCCACCACGCCGCCGTGGCGCAGGGCGAGGGGGAAACGGCGCGGCGTGATGACGATCTCCTCACCGTAGGAAAACTCATAATCGAGCGTGCGGCCCATGTAAAAATCCTTGGTTTGGTACGTTGCTGCGGTACACATGGAAAACCTCCTGAAAAAAACTTTCTGTTAGTATGCCGCGCGGGAGAGAAATCAACT
>CALDMA010000030.1 GCA_937915075.1 uncultured Oscillospiraceae bacterium | reverse complement strand
ATGACCGCGCCGATCATGCGCGTGGTGGAGCCCCAGGAGGTCTGGAACGGATACTGGAGCTTATTGTCGCGGCCGGCAAAGGTCACATCGTAGGCGCGCGAGAACTTGTCGCCGAAGTAGTGGCTGGTCGCGCCCTGCAGGGCCTTGCGGTCCTTCATCATGCACTCGACGGTGTAGGTCGCCTCGGCGCCGGCGAACTTCTCCTTCTCGGTCTTACGGCCCGGGAGGGCGGGGATGGCGAGGACGTTCTCAAAGAAGTCCGCGTAGCACTTGAGCTGCTGCTCGGTCTCGGCGATCGCCTCCTCGGCAGTCTCGTGGATGGTGTGACCCTCCTGCCACCAGAACTCGCGGCTGCGCAGGAACGGGCGCGTGGTCTTCTCCCAGCGGATGACGGAGCACCACTGATTGTAGAGCATCGGGAGCTGGCGGTAGGTCTGGAGCACGTTGTGCCAATGGTCGCAGAACATGGTCTCGGACGTGGGACGAAACGCCAGGCGCTCCTCCAGCTTCTCGCTGCCGCCCATCGTGACCCAGGCCACCTCGGGCGCGAAGCCGTTGACCAGCTCGCCCTCCTTCTTCAGCAGGCTCTCGGGGATCAGAACGGGCATCGCCACATTCTCATGGCCGGTCTTCTTAAACTCACCGTCCATGATGCGCTGAATATTCTCCCAGATCGCGTAGCCGTAGGGACGCAGGATCGTGAAGCCCTTGACGCTGGCGTACTCGACCAGCTCCGCCTTGCGGCAGATGTCGGTATACCATTGGGCGAAATCGTCCTCCATATTGGTGATCTGTTCAACCTTCTTGTCCTGTGCCATGTTGTTTTCTCCTCTTTTTCTGCCGCCGGACGGCCAACAGGAACCGTTCCCTGCCGCGCGGCGGGTGTATTGACAAATGTATATTTTACGGTGTTTTCCGCCGCTTGTCAAGCCTTGCGCACGGCAGTGGAAAGGCTCCGACCGCCGTCGGAGCCTTTTTCGGTATCGGTCAGATGCGCAGCAGCCGTCGGAGCGCGATGAGCGCGGCGAGCGTGACGCCGGCATAGCGCAGCAGGCTGCGCAGATCGTAGCGGACGGCGGCGAAGCCGGTCACCTCACCGGCGCGCACGGCGACATACGCCGTCTTGCCCTCCCGCTGCGACTTGGCAATGCGGATCTGCATATGGTCTCCCTCCTCTTTTCAGCCCTCCTTGGGCTTGCAGACGTCGACCCAGCCGGAGAAGTTGGAGGAATATTTCTCCAGCTCCTCGCAGGTCATCTCGATGGCGCTGTTGCTGCTGCCCGCGGCGGGAAACACCGTCTCAAAGCGCTTGAGCGACACGTCGAGATAGGTTTTGACATTCTCCGGCAGGGCAAACGAGCACACGCCGCCCGGGGCATGGCCGGTAAAGGCGCACGCCTCGTCAAAGGTCAGCATTTTCGCCTTCTGATGAAACTGCGCCTTGTACTTCGCGTTGTCGATCTTCTGATCGCCCGCAACGACCACGATGATCGGCTCGTCGCCGAGCTTGAAGCTCATGGACTTGGCGATGCGCGCCCCCTCGACGCCGACGGCGATGGCCGCCAGCTCCACCGTGGCGCTGGAAACGTCGAACTCGCGGATACGGCCGGCGATGCCGAAGCCATCAAAATAGGCTCTTACTTTTTCAATGGACATGGTTTTTCCTCTTTTCTTTCTCTCTGTCTATCGCACGTCGACGCGCTCCACGCCGACGCAAAGCCCGGTGTCGCTGTCGAGCGAGAAGATCGCCCCTTGCAGCTTGCACGGGCCCTCCGGCGCACGATAGCGTCCCGCGAGACCGCCCAAAAACGTCTCGACCGACTGCTGCGGCTCGATGCCGAGCACGCTGCGCACCGCGCCGGTCATGCCGAGGTCGGTGAGATAGCCCGTTCCCCTGGGGAACACCTCCTCGTCGGCGGTCGGCACATGGGTGTGCGTGCCCCAGAGGGCGCTCACGCGCCCGTCGAGATAGTAGGCCAGCGCGAGCTTTTCGCTCGTGGCCTCGGCGTGGAAGTCGACGAGCGTGAAGGTCGGCTTCTCCCCTGCTCCCAGCAGCTCGTCCGCCGTGGTGAACGGATTCGAGGCGTGGAAGCTCAGGTCGCAGCGCCCGATGAGGTTCATCACCGCAATGCGCGCCGCGCCGCAGTCATAGACCGCATAGCCGCGTCCCGGCACGCGGCTGCCGAGGTTCGCGGGGCGCAGGATATAGGGGCAGTCGTCGAGGTAATCGCGGATCTGCATTTTGCCGAAGGTGTGGTTGCCGAGCGTGATGACGTCCGCGCCCGCGGCGAAGATGTCGTCGGCGTCGTTCGGCGTCAGGCCGACCATCGCGGCGTTTTCGCCGTTGACGACCGTGAAATGGATGCTCTTGCGCTTCTTGAGGCTCCGCAGGCAGCGGCTCAGGTGCTTCACGCCGCACGCGCCCACCACGTCGCCCACCGCGAGGATGTTGTAGATCATTCCGCTCTCTCCTCCGTCAGCGCGTCGTAAAAGGCAAAGGTCTCGGCGAAAAGGGTCTCGCCGTAGGCGGTCAGCTTCGCGCAGTAGTCCTCGTAGGCGGCGAGCAGCCGCTCGCCCTCCGCCGTCAGCGTCGCGCCGCCGCCGTTCCGTCCGCCCGTGGAGGACCGGAGCAGCTTGACGCCCAGCCCCTCCTGCGCGGTGCGCAGGACCGTCCACGCCTTGGAGTAGGCCATGTTCATCGACATCGCCGCCGCACGCAGCGAGTGCAGCTCGCGCACGCGGCGCAGCAGGTCCGCCACGCCCGGGCCGAAGCACTTCCGGTCGGTAAAAATACGCACGGTCAGATTGGCGTGCAGGTCATTTCGCATCGTTCCGCCCTCCGTCTTTCGTTATCTCTCCCTATGATAACGACTTTATTTCCCTTTGTCAACGCGGAAAAACGGCGAAGGGACAGCCGCTGCCGGCTCCCGCTCCGCCGTATTCCTTACCGGAAGGTGTTGTAATGCGCGTTTTCGCCGTCGAGCAGGAAGCCGTCGGTGTCGTGGACGCGGGCGTTTTCCAGCATGAAACGGTAGCGCAGCTCGTTTGACATACCGCGCGCCGAGGCTGCGGTCTGCCCCGCAGGCGTGCCGGTGGGGTTGTTGTAGCTGCCGTGGAGCGTGGCGTTCGCTGTCGCGTTCTTCGTGCCCGCGCGCTTGTCCGCGCTCGTGTTGCCATAGCCGTTGCCATAGCGCACGACCGAATCGTTCTCCCGACCGGTATAGCGCGTGCCGGTCGCCGGGTCGGTCTTGAGCTCGCCGCCGACGTTGGAGCCGCTGTCGGTCTCGCCGGTCATGCCGCTCGTGGTGCCGTTTTCCGCACCGTTGACATTTCCGTTCGCCGCACCGTTGTTCTGATCCCCGCCGCAGGCGGTGAGGGAACAGAGCAGCAGCGCGGTCACGGCAAGGATCGCAAAATTTTGCTTCATCGTTTTTCTCCCCTTGTCTTTTTCCATGCAATACCCAACGGTAGTATTTCCGGCAAAAGCAAAATGCGGCGCGGCAAAATCTGCAAAAAAAGAAAGGCGCGAAGCTCGCGCCTTTCTTTGGAAAATTTTCCTTACTTCGCGGCCTTGGCAGCCTTGAACGCCTCGATGAGCATCGGGGTGACCTTGAACAGGTCGCCGCAGATGCCGTAGTCGGCGATCTCGAAGATGGGAGCGGTCTCGTTCTTGTTGACCGCAATGATGCACTCGGACTCGCTCATACCGGCCTTGTGCTGAATGGAGCCGGAGATACCGAGTGCGATGTAGACCTTCGGGTGAACGGTCTTGCCGGTCTGACCGACCTGATGATCGGCAGTGAGCCAGCCGGAGTCGA
>CALDMA010000029.1 GCA_937915075.1 uncultured Oscillospiraceae bacterium | reverse complement strand
CCGCCGTTGCGCTCGGCGTAGCTGGGAGCCAGTTCCTTGAACAGCTTGTTGGCCACATCCTCGCGGGTGATGAAGCTCAGCGCCTGACGGTATGCGGCCAGGTCGCCCTTCTTGCCGAGGGTGATCATCTTCTCGGCGAGGGGCTTGATCTCCTTGGCGCGGGTGATGGTAGTCTCCATCCGGCCGTTGTCCAGAAGATCGGTGACCTGCTGACGGAGCATCGCCATACGCTGATCGGTAGTCTTACCGAGCTTACGAGTTCCGGGCATGTTGGTTTTCCTCCTTATCAGGATAAGTTAGCGGGTCTTCGTCCTGCGGCGCTGCCGCAGGCGACAACCCCTGTCAGTTGTTGTCGTCGCTGGCGAGGGACAGACCCATCATAGCCAGCTTGTTGATGACCTCTTCGAGGCTCTTGCGGCCTAGGTTGCGGACCTTCATCATATCGTCCTCGGTCTTGGAGATCAAGTCCTCGACGGTGTTGATGTTGGCGCGCTTGAGGCAGTTGAAGCTGCGCACGGAGAGATCGAGCTCCTCGATGGTCAGCTCCAGCACCTTGTCGCGCTGGGTCTCGGCCTTCTCGACGACGGTGGACTTGCCGCCCATGGCGTCGGACAGGTCGGTGAAGAGAGCGAAGTGATCGCAGAGGATCTTGGCGCCGAGGGACACCGCGTCGCGGGACGAGATGGTGCCGTCGGTCCAGACCTCGAGCGTCAGCTTGTCGAAGTCGGTCATGTTGCCCACGCGGGTGTTTTCCACGGTGTAGTTGACCTTGTAAACAGGCGTGTAGATCGAGTCGACCGGAATGAGGCCGATCGTGGTCTGCGCCGGCTTGTTGCGATCGGCGGACACATAGCCGCGGCCGTGGCTGAGCGTCAGCTCCATGTTGAGCGTCGCTCCGGCGTCGAGCGTTGCGATGTGCAGGTCGGGATTGAGGACCTCGACCTCGCTGTCGCACTTGATGTCGCCGGCCTTGACCTCGCAGGGACCGGTGGCCTCGATGAAGACCGTCTTGGTGCCCTCCGCGTTGTGGAGCTTGGTGATCAGGCTCTTGACGTTGAGGACGATCTCCGTCACATCCTCCTTGACGCCGGGGATGGTGGAGAACTCATGCTGCACGCCGGCGATCTTGATGGCGGTAGCTGCGGTGCCGGGGAGCGAAGAGAGCATAATGCGGCGCAGGGCGTTGCCCAGCGTAATGCCGTATCCACGCTCCAGAGGCTCGACAACGTACTTGCCGTAAGAGCTGTTCGCGGAGTCTTCGATACACTCGATCTGGGGCTTTTCAATTTCAATCATGCAGTTACCCTCCTTCATCTTCTCATTGCGGTGGCGCATTGCTGCGCCCCGCCGGCAATTCCTATCATTATTGAGGGTATCCTCCGATTACTTGGAGTACAACTCAACGATGAGGTGCTCCTCAACAGGAACGTCGATCTCCTCGCGGGCGGGAAGACGAGTGATGGTGCCCTTGAGAGCATTCTTCTCGCGCTCCATCCACACGGGCTGCAGGAACACAGGCGCGTCCTGGCCCATCAGGCGCTTGAAGCACTCGGCGGAGCGGCTGCCCTCCGCAACCTCGATCACATCGCCGGCCTTGACGAGGTAGGAAGGAATGTTGACCTTCTTGCCGTTGACGGTGAAGTGGGCGTGGCTGACGAGCTGACGGGCCTGACGGCGGGTCATCGCAAAGCCCATGCGATAGACAACGTTGTCCAGACGGCGCTCGACGGTGATGAGCAGGTTGTCACCGGTCTTGCCGGGAGCCGCAGCGGCCTTCTCATAGTAATCATGGAACTGCTTTTCCAGGATACCGTAGATGAACTTGACCTTCTGCTTTTCAGCAAGCTGGATGCCATACTCGCTCTTTTTTCTCTTCATCTGGCTGCCGGGGTTGCGGTTCGTGGTCTTCTTCGCATAACCCATAACGGCAGGAGAAATGCCTAAAGCCTTGCAGCGCTTGGCGATCGGCTGCATATTCTTAGCCATATTGCTTGTTACCTCCTCTTTCGATTAAACGCGGCGGCGCTTCGGGGGACGGCAGCCATTGTGAGGAATCGGCGTAACGTCCTTGATCATGGTGACCTCGAGACCCACAGCCTGCAGGGCGCGGATGGCCGCTTCACGGCCCTGGCCGGGGCCCTTGACGAAGACCTCGACGGTCTTGAGACCATGCTCCATAGCGGCGGTAGCCGCCGTCTCAGCAGCGCTCTGCGCGGCGAAGGGAGTGGACTTCTTGCTGCCGCGGAAACCGAGACCACCGGAGGAAGCCCAGGAAAGGGCGTTGCCCTGAGAGTCGGTCACCGTGACCATGGTGTTGTTGAAGGAAGAACGAATGTGGACCTGTCCACGCTCAATGTTCTTCTTTTCGCGACGGCGGCGGATAACCTTCTTGCCGTTAGCCTTAGCAGTAGCCATATTCTATTCTCCCTCCTTACTTCTTCTTGTTCGCAATGGTCTTCTTGGGGCCCTTGCGGGTGCGTGCGTTGGTCTTGCTGCGCTGACCGCGAACGGGCAGGCCGCGGCGATGACGGGTGCCGCGATAGCAGCCGATCTCGCTCAGACGCTTGATGTCGAGCGCGGTCTGGCGGCGCAGGTCGCCCTCGACCATGTAGCCGTGGTCGATGGCTTCACGCAGCTTGGCCTCTTCCGCATCGGTCAGGTCCTTGACGCGGGTGTCGGGGTTAATGCCTGTCTGCGCCAGAATGTCCTGAGCGCTCTTTCTGCCAATGCCGTAGATGTAAGTCAAACCGATTTCGATTCGCTTATCCTTGGGCAGGTCAATACCGGCAATACGTGCCATACTCTTTAACCTCCAATTAAGTCTTAGCCCTGGCGCTGCTTGTGCTTGGGATTCTCGCAAATGACCATGACACGGCCTTTACGACGAATGATCTTGCACTTCTCGCACATGGGCTTCACGGACGGTCTTACTTTCATGTCGATAAACCTCCATTACTTAGTACGCCAGGTAATGCGACCGCGGGTCAGGTCATAGGGAGACATCTCCACCGTGACCTTGTCACCTGGCAGGATCCTGATGAAATTCATTCTGAGCTTTCCGGAAATATGCGCCAATATCGTGTGTCCATTTCCAATGTCTACTTGGAATGTGGTGTTGGGCATCGCCTCAACGACAGTGCCTTCCACTTCGATCATGTCGGATTTTGCCAAAGTGTTGATCCCTCCTGGTCTTGATTACCGTGCTCGCCGCGATAGACGGCGAGGGCTTTACGAAGCTCACTGTTTGTAATGATCTCGCTGCTTCTGAGCTTTGCGGCGAGCTCCTCCGGCGCGGCTCCCGCGCGCTGAACGTGCCTGCACTTCTTGCGCTTGGGGGCTTCGAGCCGTCTGGACCTGCCGTCCGCGAGCAGAAGATATTCGTTCTGAACATCCACAACGAAGAAGAGTCCACCCTTCTCCCTGCCCGCCGTCGCTAAAACAAGGTCGCTCTTCGCAATGTCCATCCGCACGTCCTCAGAGCTCGGGAAGCGTCAGAAGCTCCGCTTCGCCGTCGGTGATGAGAATCGTGTTTTCGTAGTGTGCGGCGAGCGAACCGTCTTGGGTCTTGACGGTCCAGCCGTCCGGCATGACCCGGACTGCCGCGCCACCCGCGTTCACCATGGGCTCGACTGCGATCGTCATGCCGCGCAGCAGTCTCGGACCGTGGCCCGGCGCGCCGAAGTTCGGCACCTCGGGGCTCTCGTGCATCCTTCTGCCGATGCCGTGACCGACATACTCGCGCACGACGCTGTAGCCATTGTCCTCAACGAATTTCTGCACCGCCGCAGAGATGTCCGAAAGGCGCTGGCCCTCGCGGGCGGATTGGATGCCTTCGAAAAAGCTCTGCTGTGTGACGTCGATGAGCCGCTGGGCCTCGGCGGAAATTTTTCCGCAGGGGTAAGTGGCTGCGCAGTCGCCGTGGAAGCCGCCGATGTAGGCGCCCACATCCACGCTGACGATGTCGCCCTCCTTGAGCACCCGGGGGCCCGGGATGCCGTGGATGATCTCATCGTTCACGCTGACGCAGACGCTGGCCGGATAGCCGCTGTAATTGAGGAACGACGGCTCGGCTCCCTGCGATTTGATGAACCTGTACACTGCTTTGTCGATTTCATGGGTTGTTACGCCGGGCTTTACCATTTCCCCTGCTAACGCACGGGCAGCCGCGGTAATTTTTCCCGCTCGGCGCATCAATTCGATCTCGTGTGCCGATTTCAAAGTGATCATTGTACACCTCTCATTTCAGCACGGCGAGGATCGCCTTGGAGGTGGCCTCGACCGAGCCCATATCCTCCACCGGGTACAGAACGCCGCGGGACTTATAGAAGTCCTTGAGCGGTTCCGTCTCCCTATGATAGACCGCAAGACGGTTCTTCACCGTCTCCGGTGCATCATCCTTGCGGGTGACGAGCTTGCCGCCGCAGACGTCGCAGACGCCCTCGGTCCTGGGCGGAACTGCCTTGATGTGGTAGCTCGCGCCGCAGTGCTCGCACACCCTGCGTCCGCTCATGCGCTCCTCGATGGTCTCATCGGAGACCTCGAGAGAGACGACATGATCGAACCGGATACCGGCTGCCTCGAGCGCTTCCGCCTGCGCGATCGTGCGGGGCACACCGTCGAGGATGTAGCCCTTCGCACAATCGGATTCGGCAAGACGCTCGGTGATAATGCCGATGATGACCTCATCGGGCACCAGATGGCCTTCGTCCATATAGGTCTTGGCCTTCATTCCCGTCGGCGTGCCGTTTTTGATGGCCGCGCGCAGAATGTTTCCGGTGGAGATCGTCGGGATCCCGAGCTCGGCGGCGAGGATCGCGGCCTGCGTGCCCTTTCCCGCGCCGGGAGCGCCCAATAAAATCAGTTTCATGTTTTCGCCTTTCTTACTCGAGGAAGCCCTTGTACTGACGCATCAGCATCTGGGACTCCAAAGCCTGAACGGTCTCCAGCGCAACGCCGACAACGATGATGACCGAGGTACCGCCGATGGCGAGGCTGTAGTTATCCAGAGCCTTGCCGACGATCAGCGGCGCGATGGCCACGATGCCGAGGTAGATCGCACCGAACAGCGTGACCTTGTTGAGCACCTTCGCGATGAACTGGCTGGTGGGCTGGCCCGGACGGAAGCCGGGGATGAAGCCGCCGTTCTTCTTGAGGTTGTTGGAGATCTCAACGGGGTTGAACTGAATGGTGGCGTAGAAGTAGCTGAAGCCGATGATCATCAGGAAGTACACGATCAGGTAAAGAACGGACTTCGTGTCGATCGCGCTGTAGATGGAGTAAGCGACGGGGCTGGTATCCTTGTCGGGGGTGCCGACAAAGGCCCAGACCGTGGCAGGCAGAGAAGCGATGGACTGCGCGAAGATGATGGGCAGAACGCCGGACATATTGACCTTCATGGGAAGGGTGGATGCCTGGCCGCCGTACATCTTGCGGCCGACCTGACGCTTCGCATACTGCACGGGGATACGGCGCTCGGCGCCGTTGACATGGACGATGAGGACGATCATCGCGAGGATGCCGAGGACCACCAGAGCGAGCCACAGGTAGCCGATGCTGCCCTTCTGGGCAACGAAGTAGCGGCCGGTCGTGAACGCGGTGGGGATACGGGCGAGGATACCGGCAAAGAGGATCATGGAGATGCCGTTGCCGATACCGAACTCGTTGACCTGCTCGCCGAGCCACATGACGAAGGACGAACCGGCGACGAGGGTCACGATGATGACCAGAGCCGGCCACACGCCGGACTGCTCGAGGATGCCGTAGTTCTTGCAGATCATGTAGTAGCCGAAGGCCTGAAGAAGAGCGATGGCGACCGTCGCGTAGCGCGTGATGGAGGCGATCTTCTTCTTGCCGGCCTCGCCGCCGTCACGAGCGAGACGCTCGAGGGCGGGGATGGCGATGGTCAGCAGCTGGATGATGATCGAGCTGTTGATGTAGGGCTGCACACCGAGGGCGAAGACCGTAGCCTGCGCGAAGGCGCCGCCGGACATCACATTGTAGAGGCTCAGGAGGCTGCCGCCGGTGGAATCAATGTAGGCACCGAGCAGCTCCGTGTTGATATAAGGGGTGGGGATCGCGTTACCGACGCGGAAGATGAGCAGGATCAGCAGAGTGAATACGATCTTCTTGCGTAGTTCGGGGATGCCCCAAGCTTTACGGATCGTCTGAATCACTTAGATCACCTCTGCCTTTCCGCCTGCTGCCTCGATAGCCTCCTTGGCAGAAGCGGAGAAAGCAGAAGCCTCCACGTTGACCTTCTTCGTGACCTTGCCGTTGCCAAGGACCTTGTAGCCGTACTCGCACTTGTTCAGGATACCCTTGGCAAGCAGAGCCTCGGCGTTGACGGTCTCACCGTCCTCGAACGCGTTGAGCGCGCTGAGGTTGATGATCTCATAGGGCTTTGCAAAAATATTGTTGAAGCCGCGCTTCGGGGTACGGCGCGCCAGAGGCATCTGGCCGCCTTCAAAACCGATGCGGACACCGCCGCCGCTGCGGGCCTTCTGACCCTTGTGACCGCGGCCGCCGGTCTTGCCGTTGCCGGAACCGGCACCGCGACCCTTGCGGTAAGCCTCTTTGGTGGAGCCGGCGGCAGGAGACAGTTCATGTAACTTCATTAGACAGCTCCTCCTTACTTTTCTTCGGTGACCTGCAGCAGGTAGCCGATCTGGGCGATCTTGCCGCGGGTCTGATCGTTATCGGGCTGCGTGGTGGCGTCGCCGATCTTGCGCAGGCCGAGGGAGTTGGCAGTGGCGATGTGCTTTTCCAGTCTGCCATTGAGGCTCTTGACGAGCTTGACGTTCAGATTAGCCATGTTACTGCCTCCTTATCCCACGATTTCTTCCACGCTCTTGCCGCGGATCTTGGCGACCTGCTCGGGGCTACGCATAGCCTTCAGGCCCTCGAAAGCGGCGCCGACAACGTTATTGGCGTTGTTGGAGCGCAGGCACTTGGTACGAATATCCTTGATACCCGCAGCCTCGACGACGGCACGCACAGCACCGCCGGCGATGACGCCGGTACCGGGGGCAGCGGGCTTCATGAGCACGCGGCCCGCGCCGAACTCACCGATGGTCTCGTGAGGAATGGTGGTGCCGGACAGGGTCACGGTGACCATGTTCTTCTTGGCAGCCTCCAGGCCCTTGCGGATCGCTTCGGGAACTTCAGCAGCTTTGCCAAGGCCGTAACCGACCTTGCCTTTTCCGTCGCCGACGACCATCAGCGCGGAGAACTTCATGACACGGCCGCCCTTAACGGTCTTGGAAACACGGTTGAGGGCAACGAGCTTTTCCATGTATTCGCTCGGTTCACGTTCAAATCTGGGCATTTCGTTGTTCCTCCTTCTTAGAATTCCAGACCGCCCTCACGGGCGCCTTCGGCCAGCTCAGCAACACGACCATGGTACAGGTAACCGCCGCGGTCGAACACGACCACGTCGATGCCCTTGGCCTTGGCGCGCTCAGCGACCAGCTTGCCAACAGCGCGGGCAGCAGCCTTGTTGCCGCCGTTGCCTTCGATCTCTTTGTCCAGAGAGGACGCCGCGACGAGAGTGTTGCCCGCGACATCGTCGATGATCTGGGCATAGATGTTCTTCTCGCTGCGGAACACGTTCAGACGGGGACGCTCGGGAGTGCCGGAGATCTTCGCACGCACTCTCTTGTGGCGCTTGATGCGCTGCGCGTTAGTATCGGGTCTTTTAATCATATCGGCACACCTCCTTACTTCTTGGCGCCGGTCTTACCGACCTTGCGGCGAATGACTTCATCCGCATACTTGATGCCCTTGCCCTTGTACGGCTCGGGAGGACGCTTCTCGCGGACTTCCGCGGCGAACTGACCGACCTTCTGCTTGTCGCAGCCGTGAATGACGATCTTGTTCTGCGCGGGGACCTCGATGGTGATGCCCTCAATCTCGGGCACCTCAACGGGGTGGGAATAACCGATGGTCAGGATGAGCTTGCTGCCCTCCTTGGCGGCACGGTAACCGACGCCGTTGATCTCGAGCTCCTTCTTGTAGCCCTCGCTGACGCCGACCACCATGTTGTGGAGCAGCGCGCGGGTCAGGCCGTGGAGAGCACGGTTTTCCTTCTCATCGTTGGGACGCGCGACATGAACGACGCCGGCTTCCTGGGTGAGAGTCATCGTGGGATAAAGCTGCTGGGTCAGGGAACCCTTGGGGCCCTTGACGGTGACAAGGTTGCCCTCGCCGATGGTGACTTCGACACCGGCGGGAATGTGCACGGGCATTCTACCAATTCGACTCATTGTTCAATACCCTCCTTACCACACGAACGCAAGGACTTCGCCGCCGACGTGAGCCGCGCGAGCAGCCTTGTCGGTCATAACGCCCTTAGAGGTGGAGACGATGGCAATACCGAGGCCGCGGAGAACGCGGGGCAGCTCGTCCGCGCCGACGTAAACACGCAGGCCGGGCTTGCTGACGCGGCGGAGACCGGTGATGACCTTGTCCTTGCCATTGTACTTCAGGGTGATGTGAATGACGCCCTGGGTACCATCGTCAACGATCTGATAGCTCTTGATATAGCCCTCATCCAGCAGGATCTGAGCAATGCTCTTCTTCATGTTGGAGGCGGGAACGTCAACGGTGTCGTGACGGGCACTGTTGGCGTTGCGGATACGGGTGAGCATATCCGCAATGGGATCGGTGATATGCATAGTGTAAATCCTCCTAATTTAGAGTTACGGAGTTTCCTCCGTTTCGGTCACGAGGTATCACTGCCAATTTGGAGCGTGCCCACACGCGTGTGACCACGCGTAATTGACAGTGACCTTTCGCGATCCTTATCGCCAGAGCGTCCATATCACAACGCTCGTGGTTAAAAGTTTGGGGGCGGAGAGCAGACTCTCCTGAATCCGTCTTTCTTGAGATTTTTTCGTCAGATGAGGCGAAGCGACGCCGCTGTACTTTGTGTACAGCAAGGAGCTTCAACGAAGTATGGCGGAAAAAGATCAGAAAG